>JAONBD010000020.1 GCA_028376765.1 Candidatus Kapaibacterium sp. | reverse complement strand
CGGACTGTCGTCCTCTTTCTGAATGACGAGCCAGTGAAAAAAGGGAAGTGGTAACACTTTAAAACGCGAAAAAGTGTTACCAAGTGTAACATGAGATACTGTTTCATAGAATTTCATCTCCTTGCATAATGCTGCTTAACAGCAGTCATTACAGCTATTTAACAACTTCTTCTATGATTTGTTGTTTCAAATGACTATCTTTGTTTTTCATTATTATGTCCGATATTTGGAAGCTATATGAATGTTAAATTTTACCTAGATAAACCTCGTAATACAATCTCTATGATTTTTATTTCTGCCACTCATAATAACAATAGAGTTAAAAAATCAACTGGATTTAAAGTTCAATCTAAATACTGGAGTCAAAAACAACAAAAAGTTAAAAACCATGACTCAAAGAACTTACTTCCTCCAATCGCTTTGAATAGTTTTTTAACTTCTCTATCCGCTAAAATATTTACTGCCTTTTCTGAATTGATACTTGATGAACCTATTAATAATGAAACACTCAAAAAGTTAATCAGTTCAATATTAGATAATAGTTCAAATACTAACTCCCTTGTAGATATATTTGATAAATACATTTCTGAAATGGAATTATTACAAAACAAGTCTAAATCTACTATTACCAAGTATAAAGAAGTAAAGAAACATCTTCTCAAATATGAATCCCAGAATAATGTGAAATTAATGCCTAATGATATAAATTACAATTTCACTATTAATTTCTACAACTACTTTTCTGCAATTATGGTTTCTAATGTATCAGTCGGTACTTATTTGAAATATGTAAAAAGTACTATGAACTGGGGACTTCAAAATAATTTACATTCAAATAATAAGTATTCAAAAGAAATATCGACTGCTTCTAAGAGCTTTAATAATAAAGGCAATCACAAATCAGCCCTAACAGAGAGTGAGCTTAGTTTAATTGAAAATATTGAACTATCGGATGAGTTAAATACAATCAGAAATATGTTTTTGTTTCAAACCTATACTTGTCTCCGCTTTAGTGAAATGCAGAATCTAACAATACAAAGTGTTGATGATAAATTAATAAGTGTATTTTCAAATAAAAACAATAAAATGATTACAAGACCAATAACTAATAAACTTAAGAAGTTAATTGAGAATAACAAGATAGAAGAGCTATTGTTTTCAATCAAATTAGATTATTATAATATGGGAATAAAAGAGATATGCAAGCAAGCAGGAATAGACCAACAAGTAGAGGTAATTAGAAATTATGGGAAGACAAACAAAATTACTTATTTACCAAAGTATGAATTAATGAGTAGTCATATAGCTCGTCATACATTTGTATCAATACTATTAATAAAGGGAATGTCTGTATCAGAAGTAATGAAAATAACAGATCATTCGAGCTATGATGTACTAAAGCATTATGTTGATTTAGAGAAAACAAGAGTTTATGAGAAAGTTGGAGATTTAATGTGAGTTTAATTAATATTAATCAATAAAAATAAAAAAAAATATATGTATTATATTACCGATACCCAAAACGAAACAATGATTTCTTTTAAAAATGATTACAAATTATTTTTAGATACTATTAGAAAAGAAAATACAAGTAAATCTTTGATTGAAGAAATGAAACTATTGATTGAAAATGTATTATCAGTAATTCCTGATAGAATATTAGCTTCAGAATATGAAAACACGTCTATAGGGTGGGAAAATGATAGACAAATATCACCTCTAATTCACCAAAAAGTAGACGTAGTAGGAAATCCCACTAATTCTCGATATTTTGCAAGTTCATACAAAGGAACATCCGAGGAGTTTATTAATTATATTTATAATTGCATAGAAGACTTTAAACAAAAATATGCTGCTTTGTATGAAGAAGAGAGTGACATTGAAAAGAAATTAATTACCATTTTAGAAAAGCTTAAGAACGAGCATTGGATTGAAAAAGATTATAAGATTACCAATGGGGATTTACAATATATTACTGTTACATTTAAAGAGAAGATTATGATTGAGTCTAAATCTAAATTATTACCAAAATATGTAGTCGCAATATTTTTCTTTTATTTTAAATTATTAACGGGTAATAAAGCCAAAATCAAGTTTAGATATGGGGGAGATGATCTTGAAGAAGAAAAGTTGAATCAGAGCTTTAAGAAGCAATATCAATTCTCGCCCAATCAAGAGAATCTTAAGTCATATAGAAGTATGTTGAAAGATAAATTAAAGAAAACAAAAACTACAAAAATAAACTCCATAATTCTTAGTTCATTAAATTAATATCTTTTAAGACGTGGGAAATCAATATAAAAATATCAAACTTGAACAAGGTGAAATTAACTTAATAGGTGAAGTTAATTATAATAAGTATCTCAAATCTTTATTCTTTGATTTTGGTTTCGACAGATAATGGCAAATTATTAAAGATTATGGTAAATCTAGGCAGGTTGAAGTAAAACCAGCCTATCAAATAATATCATCACATACCGCTAGAAGAAATTTTGTCACAATATCATACAAGCTAGGTTTGTTGCCAGAAGAAATTATTAAAATAACTGGTCATAGATCAACAAAGCAAATACAACCATATCTTAATTTAGTTGAGGAGGAAATTTTTTCAAAAGCTAAAAATATTTGGAAAAGGGATTAAATAACTGGCCATAAATCAGATTCTCAGTTTAATATCTATAATAGAATCAATATGATTGATTTGCAGAAAGAGGTTGTCGGGAAATGGAGTGAAGAGTTATGAGTGACATTGAATCTAATTTTCCAGTCGTGAGCAGTTATTAAGTATAAATTTGTTGTTGTTTTATGATTATTAACCTTGTATTATAATCCACCACACTTTCAAATAAATAATTTACATGCTACGTAGCAGTGTAAATATAACTAAATTTACAGTAAATGTAACTTTATTTGTGTTTTTTTGTTATGTTTGTATAAATTAATAAACCAAAAATGATAAAAGTAACATTTGACAATAAAAAATTAAATAGGTGTGCATCAGACCCTGACAAAGCCCAAAAAGAACTAGGTGTAAATTGTGATAAATATTTCGAAAGATTAAATCAAATCAATATTCAAGATAACTTATCAGAATTGGTTGGATCGCCAGGTAGATTCCACCAATTGAAAAAGGATAAAAAGGGTATCTTCAGCTTAGATTTAGTTGGTAAAGACAGATTGCTATTTAAACCTAAAGAATCTATTACAGATGATAATGGTTCAATTATTCTAGAAAAGATAACCGAAATTGTTATTCTAAGTATAGAAAACACACATAATAAAGGAAAATAATGAATGAGTTCAATTACATAGCAAAAAATATCAAACATCCTGGTGTGTATTTATCAGAAAGCATACAGGAAAATGGCTTTTCTGTTGCTGAGTTTGCGGCAAGAGTAGTAAAACCAACTAAAACGATATACGCCATTATTAAAGGAGAAAGCTCAATTACTCCAGAAATGGCAAAGTCGGTAAGCAATGTCTTAGGAACCAAACCCGAATTCTGGATAAATATGCAAAAAGGGTTTGACTTAGAAAATGCTGAAAATATTATTGAAGGGAACATTGATAAAGCTTTGAAAGAGAAATGGATTCAAGAATTTCACCCGAAAACATATTCAGATCTTTTGAATCATAACTTGGTAAAAAAGACAAAAATACCTAAAGAGAGAGTGAGAAGTTTTTTCAATTATTTTGCAATAAATTCAAGTCGCTCGCTACTAAAAATATACTCTAAACACATTGAGGCAAGTAGATTCAGAAGTAAAAATGTTGATAATAAAAGCAAAATATTAGCATTGGTTTCATTTGTCAGGTATGGTGAGATAGCATCAAAAAGACTAATAGTAGATAATTTCAACAAAGATGTTCTTGAATCAAATTTATCTTTGATTAAAGAAATACTTTGGAAAAAAGAAGAAGGTTTCAAAGAACAACTAGTCGAGTTGCTTGCTGAGTGCGGGATCAAACTAATATTCTCACCAAAGTTTACTGGACTCGATGTAATTGGTTCATTTACATACATTGGTGAAAACCCAGTCATTCAAATTACTGATAAAGGGAAAAGGTATGACAGGTTTTGCTTCACATTAGCTCACGAAATTGGGCATTGCAAATTACATGGAAAAAATTTTAATTCAATTGATTTCGACACAAACTCAATCAACCTCGATAGAGACTATGAAAAAAAGGAGTTTGAAGCTAACAATTTCGCAAGAAAATTTTTGTTGTCGCCAGGATTGGAAGTTGGAAAAGTAGATGGTAAATATTTCTCTGAATTAAATAGTCTGTTCGATCCTGAATCTACAAACTACATGAAATTTCCATCGTTTTGTGTAAAATACAAAGTTCATGAAACCAATATCATAGGTGCTTGGCTTCACGAAAACCCAGAAGCTTATAAATCAGATTATGATTTAGTAAATAAAGTAACATCTACATTTAGATTGGAGGAAAAAGACTATATATTAAATCAATAAAAAAACCGAATAAGTTCTTATGGAACGCTTATTCGGCTTGTAAATTAAGACGCTTGGGGTTAGTCGCCCCTTAAGTATCTTGCAACCTGACATTCGCAATTTACAGAATAAGCCTCTTGTTTCCAAGCCTCGAGTTCCTATTAATATTTTTTCAATTAATATAGGAGTAGCTTAATATGGCTAGAATCCCAATTGCTAGAATTAAAATCACTAGCAACACGAATAAATATCAACTTAAAAGAGAAGTTGATAAAGTATCTAAAAAGATAGCAAATATTGTATCAAAAAAAATACAAGAGGCATTTAAATGAGTAAAAGAAATACACAATTCAAAAACCCCAATACAGGTCATTGGTGTAAAAGAGACCGGGCTACTGGAAGAATAATAGATGTTAAATCATCTGAAGGTCCATATATGAACATTCAAAAGGAGAAGAAATGAAAGATAAAAAAGAGGTTAACGTTTGTAGTGATAATGTTTGTTTATCCTCATCAAACTTTAACGGTACTTTTCTAACTATAGTAGGTAGTGCTTTATTAATTAAAGGATTAACCAAGTTAGCTAAAGGCAAGTAAATTAATTGAGCCTCGTAAGAGGCTCTCTTATATTGTCAAGTATCCTCTCCTTTCCTAAAAATCATACCTGTTACTACTTCATCATCAATTTCCTTGAACATAGATTTAATATCTACTCCCTGTTTAACCAAACCTTCGATTAGTTCCAACTTTGGGTTTATCGTGCCCTTTTCAACATTGAGAAGATGGGTTGTAGAAACGTTAAGAAAAAAAGCCATCTGATTAGCTGTGTAGCCTCTCAATTCTCGTTCTTGTTTGAGCCGTATTCCGAAGGTTTCTATTAGGGTCATAAACGATTATATGTTTGAAATTAAAATCATTTGATTTAATTAGATAAGCTGAATAATAAATTATCTATTTTAGTAGTCAAAGAGTCAACCTCTTTAGAGAACTCTATATACTTACCTTCATTATCTATCTTATCAATATTTCTTCTAATTACCATGAACTTACTAGATATATCACTAAATCTAATTTGCTCATTTTTAACAGTAATCTTTTTATATTGTTGGTTTATTAGCTTGAAATTAGAAAACCATGCTGAAAATTTATCACTGGTATCTATTAATAATTTATCTCGATTAGCATAAAATTCTTTCAAGGTATCTTGATTCTTGAAATTTATATTGAATTTGTAAAGTTCAGCTTTAAGATTCTCCAATTGATTGAAAATTGACGAATAGTAAAAGTTCTGAGAAATGTTTTTTCTGTTAATATAATTGTAACCAACTATAGTAATAATAATAGTATATATTAGACTGAATAAAGATAAGTAATCACCTGGATTCCAACTGCAAACCTTCATTGTTTGGATCCTTAATAAATGTTTCTATCTCATCTTTATCAAATTCAGAGTCTGCTATTATAACAATCGTTTCAAATACATTGTCAATTCCAAATTCTCTAGATAGTCGTGCTATTGACTCATCCCAAAATCCAGTTGAGGGAGCTAATATACCTGTTATATCAACATTTAATTTAAGACCCAATTCGCTTGCTTTTTCGTAATTAGGTTTTAAATGACTTTGAAACCATCTCTCTCCAGACATTGGCTTATCATTTGGCTCATCCTCAATTAGCCTACCACTTGGAGTTCTTGAGAAATCTTTTACTGCTAATGTTAATTTATCATCCATTTTGTATCCATGTATAAAAAGTTCCTTGATAAGCAGAGCTTTTGGGTAAAGTTTTGAAACTAAAAGTATCCAAATCCGCACTCACATTATTAGTGAATACGGTTAACTTAGATAATTTATTTGGTTCTTGCAAAATTTTTCTGAGTCTAGGTAACCCCCTTCCTCTTGAACTCTTTCTGCTTTTGTATTTGCCTAAGAAAGTGTTTTTTAGTTTCCTCATAGATTTTATTGAATTATGTTTCTTGTCTATCAGTAATTTATTTCTTCCTAAAGTACTTATTATACCTTTTCCAACATCCATTGCAATAAACCTGACAGAATTAGAACTAGAGCTTTTTATGACCGAAACCCACCAATCATTACCCCCTTTTTTAGAAGCGGAATGATCATATGTATTCTGGGTAATATCGTTTAATAATTTTGCCGAGAATAACATTTCTTTGTACAACATATCTAAGTTTTCTTCTACATTAGGGTTTAGTTTATTATAAGCAAACTTAATAAGATTATCTATTACTTCAGTTTGATTCAAAGATTGTGCTTCAATTTTTATAATTCTAGTTTGATATGATTTGTCATCTATACTTCTGTTTGTGAAATGATAAAAACCCCATGATTTCAATTCCTTCTCGATTTTAGGAGACATAAGTCTTTTGATATCACAGATTTCATAAGAGATAGGTGATAGATATTTGAATGTTAATGCAATTAATGTAATAACCGCATCAAATGTGATACTCTCAGTATTTTCAAAGCTGACCGTAACAAATGATTGCTTTTTCAAAAACCCAGACAGTCTATTTAAAAATTTGATAGTTACCTTTGGATTATTGATTATAGAGAAATTTTTAGGTATCAATAATTCTTTTCTCGTATTGCTATTTACAATTTTTGAATTTCTCACAAATCTTTTTTTATCGGCTGAGTATTTTGACTCTGTGTTGCCTTTATTTCTTCTTATGTCATTAAATTTTTTGCGTTGGTAGATTAAGTATTTCTTCCTTATTCTATTATATTTCTGACTTTGGATTTTATGCTTCTTCTTCAATTCTTGCTCGCAATTTTCATAATAATCCTATCCTCTTTCTTCTCAATCTCTTCTCTATTCAGAGCTTGGGTGATTGGATTGCCTTGCAATTCTGGAGAGTGCTTTTGTTTTATTCGAACCTTTCCATCTTTAGAAAGGCTCATATTGAATTGTGATACTATGATTGGTTTTTTATTTGGCATTACGATTAAACCATTGCCAGTTCAAAGTAATCCCACCCCATGAGTGAATTCTTGAATTATTTGTCCAAAATTCAGGAGTTTTAAATCCCATATAAAATGTAAAATTAATGTCACGCAGTACAAATTCAAGTGCGGCTCTACCATCAATAACTAAAAAGCCTAGTTCGTCATATTGAAGAGCATAACTTGTTTCTTTAAATTGTCCTAATAGTGCTGAATTCCAAGTTGTGAATGAGGCATTCAATCCATAACTAAAATATAATTCATTGATTCTGCTAGTGTTGAAATATCTATTTTTATTATTATTATTTTTTTTTGAGCTAATATTACTACTAATCCAAGAATTTCCTGAATACCAATTTCTCAAATCAATAATTCCAGATCTACCACTTATTCCAATATTAGCATTTGTCACATATCCAATACTATAACCTAAGTTATAAGTAAATTGATTTCTCCATCGATTTGATCTGCTTATATTTCCAGTCAGGCTTTCCTTAGATAGGCTTTTAGTGGTTATAAGCTTAGTAATTTTGTACTGATAATAAGCAGTTGGTTCACCACCATTGGAAATTTGATTGTGCCAACCAACTGGATCATAAGGTTCTTCAGTGTTATTATTGTTCATACCGTTATGTATTGATGATTGTATTTTGTCTGCTACATTCCTAATCCCCATTATACCAAAATAAAATGATCGATTTGTATGTTTGAATTTATTTTGATCTACCCTTTGTAGATCCAACCCTAACCAAAGGGCAGAAAAATATGGTCTATCACCAACTACAGGTAAAGTATCCCTTAATTCATCTGGAGTAAAGCCAGCTACTTTTATTGAAATTTTAGAGGGCAAATTAAAAATAAATTTATCATCATCATTTTTATAAATTTCGTTAGTGAGCCTGCTCGAAAATAGTTGCATACCTTGTCCATGGGTGTAGTTCTGATCTCTATTTAATTTGAATATTGCTGCGATTAAATCTTGATCTACAAAAGTACCAACTCCATTTATCCAAACTTTTTCAAAATTACCCTTTTCATTAATCGACTCATCCTTTTCCTCACTTTCCAACAATCCAACTGAAAATAATAGTAAAATTAGGTAAGTTATTAATTTCATAATCAATCCACATTATAATATTCTCTAATTTCTTCAATAATTTCAGCTTGATTAAAATTTCCATTATTTGAAATTACATTAATATTGCCATTCTGAACTGTTATTACTAATATCTCAACCCCAGTTTTGATGCCAAGTGATCTTGATATTGGAGTTAAGTTTTGGTTAGGTATTGCAGTTATAGAATATCGGTCATACTTGCCTAAAACATTTTCGACTTTCAACTCAAAAGAAGAACCATTGAATTCACCTTTCTTTTCTCCACTAGCATTTTTTAGTAATTGAAGCACCTTGTCTTTGTTCATTACTATCTCCTAAATTAAATTAATAAAATTGTTGGTATTACACCATTTATCTACCTCAATCATTTGATTAAGGCTTATTTCTCTTTCTATCTCATCTTCTTCGGCATCACCCAATCTCGGATATAAATCATGGCCGATTCTAACTTCTAAGCTATCTGTTGAGAATGGTTCAGCTAATTCTCCACTAACAATTGTTTATGATTCGTCATCACAAGATATTAGTAAGTGTTATTAATAGAAAGAGTAGAATTTATTTCATGGAGTCTCCTCAATTTGAGTAAGCTCAACATCTTTCAATAAAGCAACTCCATCTCTTTTGATTAATCGAAAAATAGCCTTTGTTTTGTAAAATTCACCATTATACAGAAACTTGAATTTATTAATAATAAAGTCTTTACCACTAGCACCATGGTCAACCTCGTCATCAAATTTATTGTATGCAACTGGTCTGAAAATATTAATAAATTCTTTTACTTGGAAAACACCCTCATAAACATCGTCAAAGGTAAAATTAATTCTTGGAGTAAGTAGGCAGGGTAATGATAATTGTAATTCTTTAGGAAGACTATGAAATGATAAGGATAAGTAATATGCAAGCGTATTGCACTCAGGACTTTTGCAATTAGTATCATTTACAACACATTGTTCTTCATTGAAAAATGGATGATTTATTAATTTAGAAGCCAAATTTACATCATCATATTTCAAGCTTATATAATCATTTAAATTTAAACCTTTCTGAATAGCATTCACAGCCCATTCTGTTAAGGCTCTCCCAACAATTAATTTTTTATCTAAAATCGTTAAATCCAACTCTTCCAAATACTTTTCCATTCTTCTAAGAGAGTTCAAAATTCCTTCTTTATTACCACCTTTTTTAAAAGAATTATCCGCATCCATTATAGTTTGCTCAAAAAATTTAAGTTGAGGGTTTGGGTACTTTTCTAAATAGTCAACTAATTGACTATTGATTAGTTGAGAATCCTCAGTCTCAATTGAAAAGGTAATAAGAGGGTCTTCATATGAAATGTCATCTTCTTCCTTAATCAGATTTTTTTCGTAAAACACAGAAAACTTTCCGTTCTGAATGTTAGACTTATTTAATTCAATGTTGATGACTTGTTCATTGTCATCAGATGGGTTTACAGTGTTAACTATATTTAGAATTAAGCTGTTTATTATTTTAGCCTGATCAACTGCTTCATCTCCTATCGAGTTTAATCCAGTAGCACTTTTTAAAAGACTTTCAATCAAGTTAATATCATTATCCTTAGTCCATCTTTTAATTGAAAAGGATAAAGTTGGTAAATCATTACTTCTATATATTAGGTTGTCTCTAATGACTTTGTTGAAATGATCTGCATTAACCCCAATAGATTCATATTTATATTTTTTATCAGTTGTTCGACCAAATTTAAATATAGGTAAAGCCGTTTTCTCGCCTTGATAAGTTAGCTCAACCATCCCTAATATCAAATTCGCTTCTTTGCCAAAAACTCTCTGAACAAAACTTGTATTTTCTGGCTGTTCTTTTTTAAAACTTTCTATATTTATTTTTAAATATTGAGAGTCTTCATCGAATGTAATACCACTATTTGCATCTTTTTTTAGTACAAAAATATCACTAGACCCATTACTTGCTTCACTTTCAACATAACATCCTATTAATATTAATGCTAATAATAAAATATATATTTTCATTGTTTTTTATTTCCTTTAATTATAATGTAAAAATTAATCTAATTCCTAAACCGAGACCTATGTCATTATCGCTGTATGATATACTAATCATAGTGTTGCTTAGCCTAGCATGTATTCCTATTCTGAAGAACAATTCTTCTTTAAGTTTGTTAATTATTAAATAAACTACCCTTATAATTTAAATCTTTTGTTCTTTTTATTGCCAAGTAGATTTTCAATTTTAATTTCAGTCACCCAAACTTCATATTGAATTTTCTGAATGTGCTGGCAAAAATAAATTGATACTTCTTTTTAACTCTAAATAATTTAGTCGATATATAATTGAATAAAATATGCTTGTTAGTATTATCTAAGTTTGTAATAGCTGATCCTCTTGATCTAAAAATAAAAGTTGGGTCAACAACATCTGCCCTAGTATGAGTAATTTAAGCTTACCTATTCTCACGTTGCTGAGTTAATGAAAGCGAACACTTAATGAATAAAGTAATATAATTAACATTAATTAACTGATTCAAAGATATATATCATTTAAAAAACAATCTAGTTTTTTTTTGAATTTTTAACGACCTGTTAAACTTTATTTTTATTTTTTAACGAGCCGTTAAAAAATAAATACCTGATAATTTGTATATTTGACTTTTATATATTAATGCTATTTAACAATGAAAGGAGAAATAGAAAGATTTAGTGATTTGCTTATACTATCTGGTAAAAGTAAAACTGATTTTAGCAAGTTATTAGGTCTATCACCTCAATCATTACATCGTTATCTAGAAGGTAAAGCAAATCTCACAAATTTATCGTATGTATTACTTAATGCAGGATATAGTGTAGATTGGCTTTTAAGTGGTAAAGGACGAATATTTTTAGATCATCAAAAGTACCATCTTTCTGAGGAATTTGATTTGTTAAAAATAAAAAAAGAAGTATTAGATTATATCGATACTGAATTTGGAGAAATTGCCAAAGCAGAAATTTACTTAGAACTTAGAAAAAATGAGTTGAAGGATTTTATGGACAAGGGTAAGATTCTTAACTATAGGATTTTAAAAAAACTAACAAGTAATGGATTCAATTTTAAACCAGATAAATTTGTAAAAGTAAAATGAAACATTTAATACTAATTCTATTGATAACATATATTTCTTCAAGTGATGAGCCGTGGGAAAGTTTTAAATTACATAATTATGAAAAGTCTATAAAAGAGCTTAGAAATAAAGAAAAAACTGATGAAAATACTTGGTGGATATATTATGGTCTCGGAAAAAATTATGAAAAATTAAATAATTCAGACTCTTCTTTTTTCTACTATATGAAAAGTAGAATTCAAAGTTCTAATCAAAAGGAATTTAGGATGAGTACAAGAGCATTAGCTCATGAAATGCTAAGATTATCATTAAGTGAAGTTTCTGTTAAGTATTTTGAAGATTTAATTAAAATCGATAGTGGTAAAGGAGTTAAACAGCAACTATCTGCAAATTATCTCATAAATAATAATATTAATAAATTAAATATTCTTTTTAGTAATTATCAGATTAAACAAGATAGTTTATTAAATAATTATTGCCTTTATTTATTTCTGAAGAAAGACACTAAAGAGTTAAAAGATATATTAAGTAATTATCATTTGTCAGACGATACTAATTATCTTATTACAAATATAATAGGACTAGATGTACCAAAAGATCTTAAAGTTAAAGAAGATATTTACTTCCATTTAGTTGAATTGAAAAATGGAAACTATGATAGCTTTTTTAAGGAATATACAAGACTTCTTAATGAAAATAATTTTAAAGACTTGTCCTTTGTAAATATTATCATTGATACCTATAAGTTGATTGATAAAGAGAAGTTCGCTAACCTATTGGCAAAGAAAAATATACAACAAGCTAAATATATTCAATCAAAGTTTAGTAATTATTTTGATTTGTATATTTTAGCAAGTCAACAAGAAAAATCTACCAAATCAAAATTGTCCTTTTTTAAATCATATTCAATAATTATTTCATTAATTATTGTAATTCTGATAACATTAATCGGACTCTTTATCTTTACTAAATATAAAAACAAGAAATTGAATTTAGCCTTAAATTCATTGATTAAATTAAATAATTCTAGAAAAGAATTTTTGATAAATCATAATAAAGAGCTTCAAAATGCAGTTTTTTATTCGCATCAGCATCAAGATGATTTGACAGGTGAGATTTTAGATAAATTTATTGAAAATATTGAAAATCAAAACATAAATGAAAATATTATTTTAGACAACTTAAAACAGGAATTAGATGAGTCAGTACATATCAAACTACGTTTGGGTGAATAACACCCTTACATTTAGCATTAGTGAAACAGCTGTTGGATTGAAAATTGATGTAAAGACATCTGGTCAATCAGCTTTTATTACATTATTTGAAAGTAGAACATTAGCTCCAACCTCAATGCCACTTGTGGGTTCAATAGGAGACACTATTGAAGTAAAAGGATCAGTTATTGAAAGCGGAACTGAAGAATGGCCAGAAGAACCTCCACCAACTACTGTAAGTTACTTTAATCCTATTTGATTTAATTATTATGTTTTTAAAGATTGTTTTTTAACCATTGGTTAAAAAGTAAAATTACTTTGATATTAATCAAAATAAATTTCATTAATTGGTTAATATGATTTTACAATATTATTAAAATATTTGTAAAATTTATAATTTTCATACATTAACATCAGCAATCTTTGATTAGCAAAGTTTGCATTATTTTATTAATTAATTAGGAGTTACGCTTTTATGAAAAATATTATTATTATAGCAATTCTTGGCTTTGCCTGCCTTAGCAAATTAAAAGCTGAAGAAATAACGCCACTCTGGAAGAGCAATTACGATTCTTGGGATGTGGACTTCTCACCAAATGGTGAGCTACTTGCAATAGGAATGGGAGATTCATGGGGAAATGCAGGTTATTTTTGTTATATCGTTGATCCATTCACAGGAGAGGTACTACACCAACTAAAAAACAAATATCCCAGAGTCACCGAAGTTGTATTTTCACCCGATGGAAAGGAACTAACTACCTATTCAAAAGGTGCTTTTTACTTTTGGAATACAGAAACTTGGGAGCTTACCGATAGTCTTATCTTTACACAGGAAACACATCCTGGTTGGGATAATTACGAAACAAGATATTCTCATAATGGAGAATATTTAATTGTAGCTAGTGGCGAGACTGGATTATGTGTAATAAATCGTAGTACTTTTGAAACAAAGTTCCGTGATGATAACGAAATATATCATGTAGCTAAATCCGGAATACAGTACAAATCAGGTGTTGAATTTGTAAGTACAAGCTATGATGATAAATATATAATGGCGAGTATCTTACCTCTTGACGAAGTTATCATTTACGATTTTGAAACATTAGAGCAGGTAAAAAAATACGAATATGTTTATAGAGGCGAGTTTAATCCTAAGAAGGATGAATACCTTATTCAGAATATGGTTGAGCTACCCCAACATGAAATTAAATTTTATAGTAATGTTGATTTTTTTGATTTTGAGCATAACAAAATAAATTCGTTTTATAAATTTAATTCAACTAGCATTTATACTTATTTGGATTCAGGTAATGACTTAGTAACTTATCATGGAACTCAGTTCGTCACGTTGATTGATTTAAATAATATGGATAATTATATTGTTTTTAATGATATTCGAGGAGGGTATTGTAAAATCAATCAATATTCAATGATGGTTATACCTAACGTTAGAGTATTTGATTTAAGTAATTATTTAGGAATCGAGAATGCAGGGTCTAATCCATTCATACTATCCCCCAACCCAGCTAATAACCAAATTAATATTAGCTACACTTTTGAGAGTCCAGCAGAATACAACATTAACATATCAGATGTAACTGGTAATAACTTAGGTGTAATAGATTCTGGATATGGCAGTGGAGAATATTTATTTCAATATAACTGCGAACAGCTTCCAATAGGAACATACTTTATAACATTATCTATTAATGGGGATAATATTACTAAACAAATCCAAATAATGAGGTAAGTGATCATGAAAAATATTATTTTAATGGTAGTGCTTCTGATATTAAATTTAGAAGCACAGGATAGACTCAACCCTACACACATATTAGATGAGCTTACAGTACCAAATGCTTCAACTAATTTTAACTTTAATGCAAATGAAGACCACTTTGTAAAAGGTTGGAATTGGGGTGGACAACCAAAACAGTTGGATGAAAGTCTTAGCTTGAATTTTAATCATTGTGGAACTTTAGGAGCTGAACAATCAACTTGGGGTTTGGAATGGAGGAACAGGCTTATTAGAGCACAAAACCAAAATTTAATACTTACTATTAATGGGGTTAGCGGTGGAGATTACGGTGATGCTTTATCTCAAGCAATGTCGATGCAGTTCGAGCCTAGCTACAATTTTGATTACAGCTACCCTTATCTAGGAGATTTAACTGGTGCTATTGCAGGTTTTATTTTTAGAGAGAATGCTTTTAATCAAAATTTATCTGGTAATTACAGTATGCAAACTTCAATATTTGATTTGTTACCATTTGATTCGGTAAGAGTCCTATCAAACCTTTCACATCCTGATGAACTGCTTGATATAACTAATATTAATGGTATAGGACCACATAAAGATAGCGTTAATAATAATGGGAGACATTGGTTTTTATCAATAAGGTTAAAAGCTCTTGAAACAATTGATGCAACAAATGCAAGTGATACAATTTTAAGCATTAAAATGCCTTATGTTACAAATAGAAGAACATATAAAATTACGCCAGGCACCCCCCACCCAGATACACTCAGAGAATGTGGGGATATAGGAGAATTTGTGATAATTGATAATATTGATAGTACTGGCTTAATATCCTTTAATGAAATACCAGCCACAGACCTAGACCCAGGAACTGTATATGATGTGTTTTCTGAAAGGCCAACACCAGAGCTTGTTGGGACTTATAGGTTACAACAACCACAAAACCCTGCGAGAAGCGAGTATGTTTTTATTACTGGTGAAATGATAAGGCAAGCTGTTACAGACCCTAATCAAGAATATATTACTTTAAGTGCTTTTTTTACTTGTGATCCAATATTCGGTTCAAACCCATATTTTCAAAATACAGAGCACAGAATAGGCATTGTAAATGATCCTGATCCACGAATTACAGATTTAGATATAGTGGTGCATTATTTTGGTAATATAGATGTAGCTATAGATTGGGTAAGATTAGAGACACCTCTGTTTCGAGAGATAATGATGGGGCAATATGACCAAGAATTTATAGATACAACACAGGCTACTTTAGATGCAATTTATGATTTGCCCGCTACAACAGACAACAGACCTGACTTGCGTATATTTAGATTTTATGGAGCAGATGAATTTTATTTTAATAACTTAGGTTCACAAAGATATTTGAATATGTTATTGGATACAAATTTAACAACCGAGATGGATCATGTAGCAAATATTGGTGAGTTTATGCATGGAACACAATTTAAGGAATTTTGGACAGGAGCAGAACAAATATTTAAGGAAGGGTTTGCAGTACCATATATTAGAAAATCTACAATAGATTCTATCACTTTTGAACAGCTCCTCCCTATAAAAGAGAGATTCGGCTTTAAAGAAGGGTATACTGGTAAATTTCAAAGTTATGGCTCTCCACCAATAGTATTTGAGAGAGATACACTAGGCTCCACTTATGAGACCTTTATAGATAGGACAAGAATAAATGAAGATAACATTCCTATTGATTCCGTTTGGAGTTATCTGAAAAACGAAGATATACATAATTTAACATGGGCCGACAGAGATACTTGCATTGACCATTATTACACTTTTAACAGTGTACAAGCAAAAATTGAGCACCAATTATATAAAAATTATTATACAAATGGTGATTATTTGTTTTTAAATAAGCCTTGGTTTAGAAACATTTGGAGTCAAACATATTTAACATACCAAGGTACTCCAACCAAGGATGGAAATGTATTTTTTAATAATACTTTACCTCGAACTAAAGAAATGTATAATTTTCAGAATAATATTAGCATTATACTTGGAGCTAAAGGTCTTTTAACTTGGTGGGGTAGTTCTACTAGTGATTTCCCAAAAACAAATGGTAAATCATTTTCAAATACATTTTATGTTGAGTTGGGGCATTCTGATTTTGGGAATAGATCGGTTAATGAAAGTATGGTAGTTAATTTGCCCTCAAGTGGCGATGTATTGATAAATAGTGATACACTTGGCGGTGATTTTTTTACATCTCCAGATTATTATTTTATGGGTAACTTTCATGAAACTGGAATTGATCGGCAACCAATATCTAACTTTATTGATAATACATTAATAAACTTTGATTCATTAAATATATCTACGGAAAGGATTTATAAAGGAACAAGAACTAAGAGAACGGAAATGTCGAAATTAAATAAATGGATAGACCATGTAGAGGACGAACTTTTAGATTTACGATTAATAGCTTGGTACGGTAAGGGTTATAAGGAGCTTTATAGGCAACATCCCCTGTATGGTGATTTATTTGATGCATTAGAAAACAAAGTAAATTATAAAGACATAAGAACTAGAAAAATATACCAACCAAATACTGATGGCTCTTTTGTAGCTGATGTAGCAGAAAGCATAGATTCAGCATTTTTTGACATTACATATTTAGCTCCTTCTGACACAACAAACGAGTCATTCTACATTGGAGTACAAAATAGGCGAACCGATCCTTTGATTTTTGTGGAAGATCTAGTAGATACTGATGATAGGGGCTTACAATTTTTTAGTGGGGCTGAGTTTGATGATTTTGTTAATGACACTGGTACTAATGCGGATTTATTTGGTAATCAAAGAGATTCGTCATGGTGGCAAGACCAATGGTGGAAACGATTAGGAGCGAGGGAATTTACAATTCCATTTAAAATTAGAAACTATCATAGTGGTAAATTTTACTTAGTTGAAGAACTAGGAAGTGATGGTTTGGAGGCTTTAGATTGGCGATTTGGTCCAAAATATCATGATTTAGTTTATGATAGTATAGTTTATAACGGATCAATTAATTTTAATTTACTACCAGGAGAAGCAAAGATATTAAAAATTACCCCAAAGAGTGTGTTCCCTTTTTGTGAAATGGATGCTTGTGATTTCTGGAATGAAGCAAATTATGAGCTAGAATCTGAACTCACATATAATGTAACTGGTGAATGTTGCTATGATTTAAAGTTAGTAAAGAAAAGCTCTAATGACTTGCCAGCCGAATGTGAAGGCTCGTTTTTACCTTTTAGATTAGTAGCTACTAATTACAAAAAACTTTTGAGCGGATCTGCTGAATTGAATGGTGAACCTTTTGTGGTAACGCCAAATGGTGGATATGATTCATTGTATAAAGATATAGTACTGGAGATGGATTCTGATACAATCAATATTGGAAATTTATGTATCCCATCAGACATTGCATTCCCTTACCATCCAATCTTTAGTTTACATTTGGGAGATTCAACTGGACTAGGTTTTATTTCCTGTGATGAAGTTGATGGCTTTAAAGTTGTTTGTGGTGATAGTACTGTAACAGATTGCTGTGATGGTTTAGATTCTACATTATTTACAACTGAATTTGAAAGAACAAGTGAATCTTGTTGCTCCTATGTGTATTTTGATTCCCTATCAACATTTAATAATGAGTGTTTTTATGGGGTTAATTTAAGTTGGGGAAGTAGGAATAAATTACTTTTTAATGAAGATAATCCGATAGATTTTAGCAGTATAGGATCCAATCCTTTCGCATCAATATGTTATTATTACAGTAATCACAGTATTTTAGCACCATGTACTTCAAGTGATCCAACTTATGGTGATGGTGTAAAAAAATCAACATATTATATTGATTTTTTGGGGAAAGATGGAAGTGTTATTTGTAAAGTTCCAGTTGATGTATATTCTTGCTGTGATTACATTGATTATGAAGTTGATTTAGGTAATTGGTGGATAGATGGTGGGCCTGTTGAATTAGATAAACAAAATCTAAGCAACACTAATAACAATGCAATCCAAAAAGACATCTATACTTTAATGCCAAATCCTAATCAAGGGGAATTTGAACTTAGTTTTGAGATTGAAGAGGAGAAACAATTAGATATTGCAGTATATAATACCTTTGGTAAGAAAATATTTTCGATAGATCAAAGGATTTTTCAAGCTGGTGAAATTCGCAAGCAGTTTAACTTGCTAAAACTAAGCAATGGTGCATATTATCTCAATATTCGAGATGTAGATAAACTAACAACAATACCATTTGTAATAAAAAAATAATTAATCGGCGAGAGAAATCTCGCCTTTTTTTTAACATTACTACTTGAATCAAGGATTAAACCTAAGCATTGCAATGCTCTTGTGGATTACTTAATCCTAATTTTTGACCCTAAACCATAGAATTTATTAGTAAAAAGTATCTAATTCCCTAATTATTTTACTAAAAGTCAGTTGTTTTTAGCTAGTTGACTACAGCATAAACTGTAAATATCCACTAATAATAGGCGTTTCCCACCTTCCTTTAGGAGCTTTTTTGTCCTTCTAAGTACCTTTTAGGGGCTTTTTTGTCCTTTAAAGTACCTTCTAAGTACCTCTAAAGTACCTTTTAAGTATACTAAAAGTATCTTCTTGCAGCCATTTAGCGACTAAAAAGTAGTTAGAAGGTCAAAATTTAGCACCTTTTATCTATATAGTTTGAATAAATATCTATTTTGCTAGATATTATTTGCATTCTGCGGAGAGTATCTTCAATTCATAGGAACAAAATTAGTAAAATATTGATTTTGCAAGGTACTTTGAAGTAATAATCAGTAAAAACATCTAAAAAATATATCTACACCACTAATAAATTCATAGAGTTCTAATTTACTTGAAGCTATAAAAAAGGAGACTAATACAATATTGATTATCTAATTTGGCTTATTATAAAAATAAAGCTATTAAATTTCCATTGGAGGAGGAATAAACTAGGATATTTTCTCAAGCTATATTGAAAACCCTTGTGATTAAAACACTTTTTAAATAGAGAATATACAAGGTTAATTATCTCTCGAAATAGATTGAAATTGCATGCAATTAAAATAAACACAAAGGGAATAATCATGGATAACAATCTAGTTATTACAACAAAAGAAGAATTGCAACAATTAATTGAGATAGCCTTGGAAAAGCAATTAGGGAAACTAGACTTTAAATCTGACAAAAGTACTACAGAGCTAATAACGACAAAACAATTAGAAAAAGTCTTAGGTAAATCATCAACAACCATCTGGAGATATATGAAAGATGGTAGGATCCCTTATAAAAAACTAGGAGTTAAAAACTACTTTGACTTAAGTGAAGTAATGAAGTCTTTGAAGTCATTCAATATCCAAGATGTTGAAGTAAAAGAATGAATTACTATTATTTAAATTCAGTGTGTCAGTATAATATATTGATTTTGTAATTCAACAAATTTACCAATGAGCTTAATTCAATAATTGGTTACTTTTGCAATAGGAGATGTACCATTTGAAAAAGAGATTTCAAATTCATTATCGTAGATTTATGACATTTATGATTATATTACTAAATTGATTAATTGAAAAGAAGGATGTATCTTAGAACACACCATCAAAAAGTTGTAGAAACCTTTAAATTATGTCCGATATATGTACTCTGATAATTTCAATGCCTTTATAAACATCTAGTTATCAATTAGATGCTCCGTGAAACGATTATTACCAAGTGTATAGTTCTCAATCAGGTGCAGGTATGGCAGGATGGGGTTGGAATGTAAATGGTATTTCAGCTATCTCAAGAATATCAAAGAGCAAATTTTTAGATAATGAATTTTCAGCGTTGACCTTAGGTTCTGATGATCTTTTAAGTCTTGATGGCAATAGACTAATAAAAGTTGATGACTCTATGATTTACGGTAACCAAGCTTGTATTTATACTACATTGCAGGGCAATGAAATTAGAGTAGAACATTCCGATGGCGGAACTGGTATTGGATATTTTATTGTTAAGGATAAAAATGGGACAAAATCATATTATGGTAACGGTTTGGATCATAATGGCAATGATAACGATTCTAAAGTAATTCTAAAAAAGAAATTTTCTAATGATGAAGTTATCATGTCTTGGAGGCTGAATAAGGTCGAAGATATTAATGGCAATTATATTGAATATATCTATGAACAAAGAGATGGTCAAAATTTAATCAAAGAAATTAGATACACAGGAACTGAGAATTCAAGCCCAGCGATAGAGCCCTATGCAAAAATAGTTTTTGAGTACAAACAAAAATCTAATAGTCAATATGATAGCGGAACTCTTGACCAAAATATATTTTACCCAGATGGTCTTGTTTCTAAAAACAAATATGTAATGACTGATATTATCGTTTTCTACAAAGAAAGCGGTAATTATAATGAAGTAAAAAGATATGAATTAGAATATTTTTATGATAATGTTACATACTTATTAAGTATTTCAGAGCTTGGAGAAATCCCTGTATCACCATCTGACCCAATCAACGATAGATTAAGGACTAACGAAACAGTCTTTGAATATTACAATGAAGAACCAAAAGTTTCCTATGCTGAGTTAGATGATTTACCGAGCTATATTGATGATATTAATTACACAATCCATTTTGGTGATTTTAATGGTGACGGTATAAAGGACAGACTAATTATCGATAGGCAGGAAGAGCCTAATAATGAAAAAGCAATATTATACTTACAATATGGAATATACTTTGAGTGTGATGTAGATCCAGAAAATGAATTATTATGTACTAATAAAATGATTTTTGAAGATGCTGAATCAAATGACCCCTTAAACTATCCAAATATTGGCTATGTAGGTGAAATGATTGATTATAAATTTGAAGGTGGTTTACTTTACAATCAAAACATTGTAGTGGCTGATATTAATAATGATGGGTTAGATGATTTGTTACTACCATCTCTTGATCATTATGATGAATGGTGGTCTAAATATTATCAAATTTATGGTCCATTTCAAACTTATTGGGATTTGGATTTAACGGTTTATAAAGGGACAGTTGACAATCTGAAGTGGGTAGTAAAGTATGAAGAACTGGAAAACAGTCGCAGAAAAGGTCTGTTTGGTAGTTTTTATACTCTTAATGAAAAATTTTTAGTAGCTGATTATACTGGGGATGGAACTTTAGAGTTAGTTTATCAAGCGGAGTATCATAGTGATGCTGACCCTAGAATAAATCAACATCAAGATCAGTTATTATATTACTTAGATTTGATAGATGATAATGGAGATTTTAATTTTCAAAATCAAACTGTCCCTTCTTCATACCTTTATAAAAAAACATTAAGAAGTTGGGATGGTATAAAACTAAGAGATTTAGGTACTTATAATGAAATTTTTGCAGATTTTTACAACTGTGAATTAATTTCGAATGGCAAATCAGAGTTGTTATTTGCAGTAAGAAATGACTTAAATGATTATGGTGAGGAAGGTGTTTATACGATTGAATTTGACTTGCAAGATGAGCCATACTTGAATTTAGTTTATGACAAAGATGATTTAGGTTTTGATATAGGGGATGAAATAATTCTTACAGATTTTAATGGTGATTCATTTTCAGATATCCTTTATTATGAAGATGATGAATCTCTTAATCCAAGAAGTCCGGATGGTTGGACTATCAAATATTGGGTTAATAGTGGATTTAGTGCAAGGGAAGATCATTTAAGTGTAACTCTAGACAACCACGCTTCACTTGGAAAAGATATAAGTTTTAAGAACATCAATTTTTTTGATAGTAAATACTTCAATTTACTAATTGGAGACTTTAATGGTGATGGAAAGTCTGATTTATTATCACATTACTCGAAAGGACAGACGCTACTTAGTCCTTCATCTAGCCCTTATATTACGGGGAAGTTTAATGTTAATATTAATTTAATCACAAATATTGGGATGGGGAAGTATAGCAGTAATTTCCAAAATACAACTTTATTAAGTGAACAAGATGAAAATTATGACGATGACCGTATTGCTACAAGAAAGTTTCATTTAGTTGAAAATTCTATTTCAAGAAAAATTTATAGTCCGTGGTTGTTTGGCACAAGCGAATGGGCTAGTGTTCCTATATCCTATTATATGCAAACTGATGTAAATGGTGATGGCAATGCAGATATTTTTAATAAAGCTGAAGTTGTAGGATATGAGAATGATGGACTAATATTGATAAATCCTGGTCAACACCCAAGGCATTTAAAAACAATAACAGATGGATTAGGTAATAGCACAACTTTAACATATAAGCCCATCTCTTCGGGTAACTTAGATGAAAATGACAACATTGAAAATGCTTATGTTTATGAAAAAGATAACAGCCCTACTGAAGAAGATTTAAAGCCTTTTAATGCAGGTATTTGGGTCGTTGATGCAGTTGAAAAGCGTAAATCAAAGAAAGAAGAAAATGAGCTTAGAATAGAATATAGATATGGAGATGCAAAATTTCATAAGGAATTAGGATTTTTAGGATTTAGAAAATTCTTTACCAAAACATTTGATATGAAGGGCTCAAGTTATTTCTCAGAAACAAGGCAATACTTTAAAGTATTGAAAAGTGACTATCAAAATGATCCAAGAAAAATATATACTTTAGTTCCAGAAAAGACAGAGACTTATAGAAATAGTACTCATTTAGAAACGCAAATTTTTGATAAAGATTATTTTATCTTTAAAAATGCTCCTTATGAGGATAATAACTATATTATTTATGATAAAAGTATAAAAATTGAAGATCATTATAATAAAATTAGAACTGAAACTTACTATGAATATGATGAAACTTATGATAATAGCTTAGAATTCGAGGAAGTGTTTGTGAAAAGATATGATAGTCCTAATCAAATTGTTTCCAGAAATAAAACAATTTACGGATATACAAGTAGGGGATCTTATTGGGGAACAAGTGCAACAAATCTTAATAATAAGCTGGAATCAATAACAAAGGAATCAGAAATATTTAATCGTGATGCATCTGGAAATCTGATTTCTCCAACTCCTTTTACTAGTAATCCTCTAATTCAAACTAAAACAGAGTTTTATTATAAAGGTTCTTCAGATAATTATATGTTGGATTATAAAATAGATAACCCAAATAGCATTACAAGCTTAGATAACGAACTTAGGACAACATATCAATATGATGACTTTGGCAATATTATAGAAGAAAAAGTAACAGGAAGAGATTTAAACCCAGATGGTACAACTTATAGTGATAAAGATATTTATAAGAAATTCAATTATGAAAATAGAGGTAGATTTGTAATTGCTGAAACAAATAATAACTTTTCATTAAAATTAGATGATAATAATATTTATTACAATGAGTATGAGTATAATGAAATTTACGGAGCAGTGGAAACAGCAACAGATATTTTAGAAAATAATAGTTATTCTGACTATGATGGATTTGGTAGAAAAATGAGCAGTGTCGATAACTTTGGTAATAAGATCTTTACACATAGATATTGGTATAATGATATAGCACCTGATCCATTTACAATAATCCCTAATGATTCAGAAATTCTTTATGTAATACATAATGAAGTTGAAGATGGATTCGATTCTTGGGAATATTATGATGGATGGGGTAATTTAATTAGGTCAGAAACAGAATCTTACAAAGAAGATGGAATAATTGACAAAATAGTAAATACAGTTTCTTACCATCCTGATGGTAGAGTGGATGAAAGTTCATATCCATATTTTGTTGGTGAAGAAACTATGTTTAATGTTAACCCTGATCCAGACAAAAAGGTTGTTATTGACTATGATAGTTTTCTAAGGGAATGGATTGTAAGAGACCAAAATAGGTTGACAGTTTATGTTTACAACAATAGCCAATATGGTTTGCGATCAACAAGAATTATCCAGCCAGATGGTAAATACACAGTTACTATTAACAACGAAGCGGGACTAACAACCAAATCAATAACAAGTAATGGTACAAATAACAGTGAGGACCAAGTTGTAACATACTATTATAAAAATGATGGATTATCAAAGAAAATATCTACTATCTACCAAGATAACTTAAGTGAATCATTAGATTTATATCTAGATTATGATATTTACGGAAATAAGGTAGGATTAGAAGATAAGGATGCAGGAACATTTAGTTACGAATATAATGCTTTTGGTCAGCTGTTGAAAGAAGAAAAACTGGTTTCAACTGGTCCAAATGTATATGAAGAAGTAAAAGCAAATATTTATGATGTGTATGGCAGGCTTGATAAAAAAACTTGGGAAGAGGAATCAGGAACTGATATAAGCTATGATTATTCTTATTATACCAATCCAGATCCGGGTGTTGGACAGATTAAAACTGTTACAAAAGAAAATCATGATGACATAATAAGTTATTCTTATGATGCAGAAGGTAGAATTCATATTAAGACTGAAATAATAGATAATGGAGCAAATGACCAAGCATTTTTGTATGAGTATGATTATAATACTGATGGGACTTTGAATTGGAAAAAACTACCATCTGGAGTAACTCTTAAAAACCATTATCATACAGATGGAAGTGGCGAGGACTACAGATATTTAGAAAAGATCGAACGTATTGATGATCCAAATAATCCAATTGTTTGGGAATTAAGACAAATGAATGAGTTTGGAAAAATTACACAATATCTTTCTGCAACTGCGGGCTTGGTACTAAACGAAACAATTTACGATAGCTATCAAATGCCAACGAACATTAGAGCGAGCTATGACTTTAGTGATCCAAATAATATAGATTGGAATATTCAGAATTGGGTCTTAGATTTTAATGAGGAAAATGGTAATCTGATAAGTAGAGAAGATTTAATTCCTGTAGATGATCAAAAAGAATTCTTCTATTATGATGATTTAGATAGATTAACAAATGTCAAGAAAGCTAACAATCAAACTGATAGGTTTACAATATCATACAAGAAAGACGGATCAATAAATACAAAATCAGATTTAGGTTCACTCGGAGGAACTTATAAATATTTAAATCAAAGTAATCTAGAAGAGTTTCCTTATCATGGAGTGAAGGACATACAAACTGATAGACATATGCAGGGACAT
>JAONBD010000002.1 GCA_028376765.1 Candidatus Kapaibacterium sp. | reverse complement strand
GTTACCAGATGAGCTTATTTTCAAGATTTATTAAAGAATAAATATTTTATAATCGTAATTGCTATAATATTATTAGCAATGAATACGTTAAAAAATAATAAACTGGAATGGAGAATTAATGAAAAGAATTTTTACTGGCCTTACATTGTTGGTTCTAAATATTACTACTTTCGCAAATAACAATTTAATAGTTAATATCAAAAATGGTGATGCTGTAAGCTATCCAATTAATGACATCAATGAAATATTGATTGTGAATAATATAATTAGCGTAGAAAGCATTGCATTTAATTCTGAAGAGATATCGCTTGATGTAGGCAGTACTTACCAGATTGAATATACTATTTTACCTACAAATGCAACCAACAAAAATGTAATTTGGACATCAAGCAATGAAGAGGTTGCAAGTATCGAGAATGGTAAAGTGAATTCTGTTTCTGTTGGAGAAACAATTATTACTGCTGAAACCGAAGATGGAAATCACATAGATACATTAAAAATTATTGTTACATCAGTTTCTAGTTTAACTGATAATAATGATCTAATAAATATTTATCCAAACCCTGTTCACGACATATTATTTATTGATTCAAAAGATGCAAAGAGATTTGAAATTGTGATTTCTGACATGTCAGGAAATTTATTGCTGTCACAATTTGATAATACTGAAATTAACGTTAACAATTTATCTAATGGAATTTATTTCCTTACTTTGATAATAAATAATGAATATTTTAATTATAAATTAATAAAAAATTAAATTAATATGAAAAATGTAATACTATTATTACTGCTTATTATTCCAATAAGCAGCTTGTTTTCTCAGCATAAAATACAAATAATTGGGATTGACGCTTCTGTAGTTGAATATTCTGTAAATGATATTTCTAATATATCATTCAATTTATCAAGTATCACGATTGTTAAAGTTAACCATAGCGATAATATTGAAGATGAAATAGAAATAAACAGTGATTCTGAAATAACTTTCACAGAGGACTTAGCAGTCTTTAAAGGTATTGAAAGTACACTTGAGTTTTCTCTTGAAGATATTAATTCTATTAAATTTGAAAATACTGAGATTGAAAATCTATACCCTTTTGGTGAATTAGATGTAGATCAGATTATTGTTGATAATCTTGATAACCCTTGGAGTATTGATTTTATTGATGATGATAATCTTATTTTTACTGAAAAAGATGGACGATTATTTAGATATAATTTAATTGAAGGTGAATTATCCCAAATTCAAGGTCTACCTAATATTGCAAATACTGGGCAAGGAGGTCTGCTTGATGTTACACTTCATCCAGATTTTACTGAGAACAGCTTGGTATATTTGGTATACTCAGTTGGTGAAAATCAGGTATTTACAACTGCCGTTGGAAGAGGAACTCTGGTTGATAATCAACTGCTTAATTTTGAAGAATTATTTCGAGGGGACCCATTATTATCAGGGGGTCAACATTTTGGTTCTAGAATAATTTTTGATAATAATAATAAACTCTATTTTGCAATAGGTGATAGAGGGAGAATGGATAACGCTCAAGATAGCACTAATCATTATGGGAGTGTTTTAAGAATAAACGATGATGGATCAATTCCTGATGACAACCCTTATTTAAATGCTAAAGATGCTAAACCAGAACTTTATACTATGGGGAATAGAAACATCCAAGGTATGTTTTACCTTGATACAAAAGATGAGATTTGGGCTATTGAGCATGGGCCTAGAGGTGGTGACGAGCTAAATTTAATCAAGCCCGGTGAAAACTATGCTTGGCCTCTTGCTACTTTTGGTATTAACTACAACGGGACACCAATTACAGAGCAAACTTCAATTCCAGGTTATATAGATCCAATTACATATTGGGTTCCTTCAATAGCACCTTGTGGCATGGATTTAATTAATTATGATGAAAGTACAAATGAATTAGATATTATAATTGCTACCCTTGCGGGCACCCATTTACATAGAATAAAAGTAAAAGATTACAAGGTTACTGAAACCGTAATGAGTTTAGAATCTTATGCAAGATTTCGAGATGTGCAACTATCAACAAATGGTTATTTGTACGCTACAACTCAAAACCCTGGGAGAATTATACGATTAAAAACTAAAGAATAGCAGCTAGTATTTAATAGTAATTATATCTTAATTTATTCCGAGCATTTCATCTATAGTATTTACTGTAACAGAGTGATAATTTGGTCTTGCTTTTTGATATAGTACTTTTGCTTCATCGATTCTATTATTAGCCACTAATGCTTTGAATAAAGTAGAAACATACCAGCGTCTTCCAACATTCATTAAAAAGCTCTCAATTTGAGTGTCTACAGCATTTTTTCTATAATTATGTTTTATAGCCTGTTCGTACCAAACCATTGCAATATATGAGTTTTTAGCGGTTGTAAATCCACAAGCATTATCTAAAGCTTCAAATTTTTCCAAAGAAATATCTATGGGTATATTTCTAATAAAATGTATTTTCTGTTGAATATTCCAATCTGATTCACATAATAAATTTTCATCAATATTTCCATTTTTCCAATCATTAATTGCATCTTCAACAATTAGAAATTTATCTGATTGTATTTGTGCGGCATTATTTGGAACTCCAGCTTTGTACACCCAATTATCTATGTTGAATTCAATATTATTTTTAATTAGTAATTCATTTTTCAAATAACTAATAAACTTTTCTGTTGTTATAGTCGAAAAGGCATTTGTATTAAAATATTCTTTAAGGAAAGAGTCCATTTTGTCTCTGCCAACACTCTCTTCCAAAGTTCTTAAAAACAAATACCCTTTATCATAAGCAATGCTGTTCATGCCATCATCGGGGTTTTTTCCTTTTAAATTGAGCTTTAAGCGAGTAGCTTCTGGTTTATCTTTTAATATTTCAATTTCTTCGGTCAGATCTTGCCTTCCGATGGAAGCTAACATATTAGCGTGTTCTTTTCCATATAATGCTTCCATGATTCGCATTTCAAAGTAAACTGTAAAACCTTCGTTTAGCCAAAAATCATCCCAGGTAGCATTTGTTACTAGATTACCAGACCAAGAGTGAGCTAATTCATGAGCTATCAAGCTGGTTAGGCTACGATCACCTGCTATTACTGTAGGTGTAGCAAAAGTAAGACGTGGATTCTCCATTCCACCAAATGGGAAACTTGGTGGTAATACTACTACATCGAATTGATCCCAGGCATATTTTCCATACAAAGCCTCTGCAGCTTTTACCATTTTTTCCATATCTGCAAATTCGTAATGTACCTTCTCTATCATAGATCTTTCAGCATAAACACCAGTTCGTGGACTAATTTCTTTATAAACTAAATCTCCAACAGCCAATGCAATTAAGTAGGGAGAAATAGCTTGTCTCATTTCGAAGTGATACTTACCGTTTTCATTTTTTGCCTTAGGGTTTTCTGCACTCATAATTGCAAGTAAATCTTTTGGTACTTTTACGTTTGCAGAATAGGTTAATCTAATTTGTGGACTATCCTGAATAGGAATCCAAGTTCTTGTTAAAATTGCCTGCCCTTGAGTTAATAAAAAAGGAAACTTTTTATCTGCTGTTTGTTGTGGGTTCAAAAACTGTAATGCTTCTGTTTTATCAGTTGTTTCATACTTTATAGAAACTAGTTTTGAATCATTATTGATGGGTATTGAAAGTGGTTGCCCTAGAATTGGATTATCAGCACCTAAAGAAAAAGATACATCTTTGCCATCGACTGTAGCTTTATGGATAATTAAATTTTTGGTGTCAAAAATAATTTCATTACCACCATTATTTTCTATGGTATAATCTGCGATTCCTGATACAATTTTCTTATCAAAATCTACAACAATATCTAAGGATAAATGTTTAGCAATCGCTTCACTAGGTTTAGCATAGGAATGACTATCGTTAGCATAGCTAACGATTTCTGTATTTTCTTTATCGGCATTAGAGCATGCTGCATTGATTAAACATGCCAATAGGATTAGTGATTTATTAAATAGTTTCATATATTTTTGAATTTGTTGATTTACTTTTTACTCAAGCTACGGAAATTATTAAAAACAATTGATAGGTAATTAATACCAATTTATTGTAATATTTATTGATTTCTTGTAATCATATTTTCAGAGGTGTTTATTATCGTAGGTTAATTGGATATAGTTGCAACTCTAATTTTGTCTGAAACACATGAATAAAGTTCTGATTTATTAAAAATATCATTTGCATATTTATCAATTAAAATATCTTTCTGATCAACATTTAGTTCGTCCAAAATTTCCCATTATCATCTTATTGATAGGTTTAAGAAAAAATATAGTTTGAAACTAACGTTAAAAATAAAATTTACTTTAGTATTATAAATACTCCTTTATTGCGTAAAGTAAATTTGGGTGATTTTGAAATCCTTTTTATTAACAATAATATTATTTTCACCTCCAAGAATTGGATAATAAGTTTCTTTTCTAAGAGATATTTATCGTTCAATAGTTAATTCAATTGAATCAAAATTATTTTGAATAATAATATTATAACTCGAGGAATTTTCTCCATTAAAATACAAGAATGAATCTGCCATATTCGAAATACTTACGGAGTCACAGCCATTTTTTCTTAGATAATTGTCGAAATTAAAATTGTTTGAACAACCGCTAAGGAACAAAAGAACTAAAATGTTGTACAATGTTTTATTCATTTTATTACCCCTAATGAATTGTAATTTATTGCTCTACCCATTTTCCAATTAATATCTTTTGCGAGAGCAAGTCCTTCTTCTCGATATTTAATCCGTTTATCAGGATTAACTCTATAAAAAGCTAAAGATAAGCTATTTAACAATTTCAAATGATTAGAATCAGTTTTTGCATTAGGTAATTCAGCTTCTAGTGAATCAATTCGTGCTTGTCCTCGGAGCTTTGCGGAGCTATTGTAGCTTAATGCTAGTATTAGAATGATTATTATGTTTTTCATAGTGGTTCTATTGTTTGTTAGTACAATTACAATTTAAGAAAAAATAGGATTTGGGATATTATGTTATGTAAGTGTTAGTCTAATGAAAGATGTTTACCACTATATCCTACAAACTATTTATATAATTTGGATAAATGGTTTTCTTGTATTTTGTTATTGGTTGCGTAGCTTACGCTCAAAAAATCAAGCTGCCGCAATGAGTGTGAGAACTTGAAAAAGGACGGGTGGTAACACTTAAAAAGCGAAAAAGTGTTACCAAGTGTTACCAGATGTAACCAAAAGGAAGGAAATGGTAAATTCAAACAATTCTATTAAAATGGAATAACAATAAAAGCTTGTTGTTTTTTAGGGTTCTGATTATTAGTTTGAAAAAAATTCTATTATGAAATATATCATAAATATATAATGCTAAATCAAAATTTATATATCGAAACAGACAGACTTCTAATTCGACCATTTACATTGGAAGATATTGAACCATCTTATGAAATGAATTTGGATGAGGAAGTAAGCAAATACACTGGTGATGGCGGGGTAGTTTCTAAAAAAGAAATTGAAAGAAGGATTGTAGAAAATGTATTTGGAGATTATAAAAAACATGGTTTTGGTAGGCTTGCAGTCGAATTAAAAGAAGAAAATAAATTTATTGGTTTTACTGGACTAAAATATCTTGAGGATTTAAATGAAGTTGATTTAGGATATAGGTTTATGAAGGAATATTGGGGGAGAGGTATTGCTACAGAATCTTCCATAGCTGTTGTTAAAATGGGATTTAATAAACTAGAATTAAAAAAATTGATAGCAATGGTACTACCTGGAAATATTGGTTCAATTAGAGTTCTTGAAAAGCTTAAATTTAAATATGAAAAAGATATTATTGAAGATAAACAATTAGCAAGAATCTATTCACTTTATAAATAAGTAAATTAATTACAAAAAAAAGAATTATTAATTCAAGTTAAATATCTTTATTCCATTTTTTATCCTCAATATCGTGAAGGAAATTAGCATATCTAGCAGCTGTAAATAAATAGTCCGATAGTCGGTTTAGAAACTTTAGAGAATAACTTCCTAAATCTTCATTTTGAGATAAATCTACACAAATCCTTTCGGCTCTTCTGCAAACTGTTCTGGCTTGATGTAAAAAAGCTGATTGCTTACATCCACCAGGTAAAATGAAAGTTTTTAATGGTTCAAGGCTTTTGTCATATTCATCAATTTTGGTTTCTAACCAGTTAATATTTTTCTCGTTAATCCTTGGAACATCAAACTTTGGTGGCGGATTTAATGGAGTTGCTAAATCAGATCCAAGGTTGAAAATCCAATTATTAATTATTTCTAAATGATTATTAATTTTAGAATTAGGAGTTGATGAAGTAGCCAAACCAATAATAGAATTGAGCTCATCGGTAGTTCCGTATAGCTCTACTCTAATATTGGATTTTTTGACTCTAGCTCCATTAAATAGACCAGTTGTGCCATCATCGCCAGTTTTTGTATATATTTTCATATTTATTTTAAGTTAAGTGCGTTTTTAACATCATTATAATTAGAAGTGTTAATTCCATTTTCTTTTAATGTTTTAGCCTCTAATTCACTTAGGACTAAAAGTTTGAAATCTGCGTCAAAATCAGGGAAAAACTCGGTAGGGTTAGAGTGGTACATTTCAAGTTCAAGGTAACCTGGTCCAAACCAATAACCATATTCAATTGAATAGTTGAAGTCTCCAATATTTACACCGCCAGTTGTATCGGTATGGTAATAAATTTCTGTTCTCGGGATAGATCTCCATCTATCAGAATTCGAGTTTAAATCCGCCATGTAGACAAGGACAACTCCAAAATCTACTGCAAATTTATCAATGATGTCTGTATTGAATGTGTAGAACCAGCTACCGGTAGAATTATCATAATTCCAAGAAGTATTATTGACTGAAAAGAATATATTTTGTGCGTCGATATCGTAACTGTAATTAACAACTGGTTGATTGTCATCGTCGCAACTAAATGATAGAAAACCAAGTGCAAGTATTAGTAGAAGAGTTCTCATTTTATTGTCCGTTATTTGTTATTTGACTAATACGTAAATAAATTAATTGTGTTGGAATAAAATTTATAAAAATAGAAATGGTACTAATACGATTTTGACTTATCTTTAAAAATAGAACGAGAAAATAGAATGAAACTTTCTGAATTAAAGGATACGCTCAAAAAATTAGAAACTATAAACATCTGTAAGTCAAATAATGAAATTATTCCAAAACATTTTCACTTAACTGAGATAGCAAAGTTAACAAAAGACTACATAGATTGTGGTGGTACTCTAAGACATGAAGAAAAAATATCTTTTCAGTTGTGGGTTGCTGACGATTATAATCATAGACTTACACCCTCAAAATTATTGGGAATAATTAGCAAAGCTGAAAAAACATTCTTGCTTGCCAATTCTGAAATTGAAATAGAATATCAAGGTGATACTATAGAAATATTTAATATTAATTTCGATGGTTCAAACTTTGTTTTAGAAAATAAATTTACAGATTGTTTGGCAAAAGATAAATGCGGAATAGATAATATTGAACTATTAGAATTAACAAAAGTTTAAATAAATGGCTGATTCATTTTTAGTAAAATCAGCCAAGTACAGTTAATCTTTAATAATATCATACCTATTTTCTAGGTTTCATTTGCGGGAAGAATAGTACATCCCTTATAGAAGATTGTCCAGTTAGCATCATTACTAATCGATCAATCCCGATACCTAAACCAGCAGCTGGAGGCATTCCAACTTCAATAGCATTTAGGAAATCTTCATCTAACATCATTGCATCTTCATCGCCAGCTGCTTTGTCTTTTGCTTGCTCTTCAAATCTAGCTCTTTGATCTCGTGGGTCGTTCAATTCAGAAAATGAGTTACCAACTTCCTGACCAAACATATAAAGCTCGAACCTTTCAACAAGTCCTTCGGTGCTTCTATGTTTTTTAGCTAGAGGTGACATCTCTAATGGGAAATCAGTTACAAAAGTTGGCTTTTGTAGGTTGTTTTCGACCTTTTCAGAAAATATTTCATCAAGAATTTTTGTTTTAGAATCAGTTGATTCTACGTGAACCCCTAATGTTTTGGCATCTCCTAGTAATTCATCTTTTGACTTTCCAAATAGATCCATACCAGTGTATTTCTTAATTAGAGCAAACCAAGGAGTCCTTTCAAAAGACTCGCTTAGATCTACTTCAATTTCATCAACATTTAGGATTAAGTTGCCATTTGCTTTATTTGCTAAGGTTTTAATTAGGTCTTCGGTCATATCCATGCACCAATTATAATCTTTGTAGGCAACATAAATTTCCATCATGGTGAATTCTGGATTGTGATTTTTATCCATTCCTTCGTTTCTGAAATTTTTACTAATCTCGTAAACCCCTTCAAAACCACCTACTAGTAATCTTTTTAAATAAAGTTCAAGAGCAATTCGCATATACATAGATATATCTAATGTATTGTGGTGAGTAGAAAATGGTCTTGCAGCAGCACCACCATAAATTGATTGTAAAATTGGTGTTTCTACTTCCATCCACCCATTTGAATCAAAGTATCTTCTCATTTCAGAAATAATCAAAGATCTTTTTGTAAAAACTTCTCTGATTTTAGGATTAACAATTAAGTCAGTATATCTATTTCTATATCGAAGCTCTTTGTCGCTAAATGCGTCATGAAGTATTTTATTTCCTTCATCATCAACTTCTTCTTTTGCTATCGGTAGTGGTTTTATCGATTTAGTAAGCAACTCAAAATCAGCCCCTTTTACTGTGATTTCTCCAGTTTTAGTTCTGAATGTAGGGCCTTTAACTCCAATAATATCTCCAATATCCCAAAGTTTAATTTGGTCATATTTCTCTGGAGTTAATTTTTGATTGAACCAAATTTGGATTCTACCTTGCTGGTCTTGGATCGTTAAAAATGTAGATTTACCCATTCTTCTTAAAGCCATAATTCGCCCTGCTATGGCAACTTTCTCAAATAATTCTGGACTTTCGTCAGAATAATTATCATTTATTTCTTGGCTGGTATGAGTTTTATCAAATGAATATGGGTAGGCATTTACACCCATTTTTTCAAGATGATCTAATTCTTCTAGTCTTCTTTTTACTAACTCGCTGCTATTATTTTCGCTCATTTTATGGTTAAACCTTTATTATTGATAAGTTTAATATTCAAAATTACTAATAAATTTTGTATGTTTACGTTTATTATAGAATCAAATTTTGTTACACTATTAGGAAAGTAATTTTTGCTACAAATTCTACATGCTAAATTTGGCGGTGGTGGAGGTTTCAGAGGTAAGAGATTTCAACCAAGACCACAAGAAAAAAAACATAAAACAAATCACGAAATACGTGGTAAAGAATTCAGAGTAATTGGACCAGATAGCGAAATGCTGGGTGTAATGTCCAAAGGACAAGCAATTGCAAAAGCAACTGAGTTTGGAATGGATTTAATCGAAATCGCTCCACAAGCAGAACCACCTGTTTGTAAAATAATGGATTATGGTAAATACATTTACGAGCAGCAGAAAAAAGAAAAAATTCAAAAGAAAAATCAACATAAGCAACAGCTAAAAGAAATTAGGTTTAAACCAAGAACCGATACTCACGATTTCAATTTTAAAACTAATCACGCAAAAGATTTCTTGGAAGAGGGAAACAAAGTAAAAGGTACTGTTATGTTTAGGGGTCGAGAAATTACCCACAAAGAAATCGGAATGGAATTATTAGATAAATTCATTATTGCACTTGCTGAAGTTAGTAAGGTTGATAACCCAATGAGAATGGAAGGTAGAAATTTAACTGTTATTTTATCTCCAACTAAGAAAAAATAATTGTACATTTAGATTATTATTTTTAAATTTGCAATCCTTGAAAAACAAAAAGTAGAGAAACAAATGCCAAAAATGAAAACAAATGCGGCAGCTAGAAAGCGTTTCAGAAAAACAAAAAATGGTTTTAAAAGAAAGAAAGCTTTTCGCAGTCACATACTTACAAAAATGTCATCTAAGCGTAAAAGACAGCTTAGAGGAACATTCCAAGTAGATAAATCAGATATGAAAGAAGTATCTAGATTACTACCGGGAGTATAAAAATTTTTTAACTGACTCATGGGTTAAAGCTCACCCTCGGTCATAATTGGAGATTAGGAATATGCCTAGATCACAAAATAAAGTAGCTTCCAGACGTAGAAGAAAAAAATTCATCAAGCTAGCCAAAGGTTACTGGGGATCAAGAAAAAATGTCTGGACAGTTGCTAAAAATCACGTAGAAAAAGGTTTACTGCATGCCTTTGTTGGTAGAAAACTTAAAAAAAGATCTTATCGCAGACTTTGGATCATTAGAATAAATGCTGCTGCAAGATTGAATGGTACTACTTACTCAAGATTAATGCATAATTTAAAGCTTAATAATATTGATGTAAATAGAAAATTATTAGCTCATTTTGCAATGAATGACCCACAAGTATTTTCAAGTATTTGTAAGAAAGTCACAAAATAATTCAAATTGAATTTGATAAAAATTAAAGCCTCCAAGATAATGGGGGCTTTTTTTGTGAGAAAGATGTATTTTTCTTAATTTAACTTATTATGCAAGTAGATAAAGTAAAATTGAAAGAAATAATTGTAGATGAAATAGAAGAAACCAAGGTGATTTTGAATCAGTTTAAAGAGATTACAAAGCCTGTTTCACCAGATAATTCTATAGGCAGATTAAGTAGGATGGAAGCACTTGGTAGTAAATCAACAGCCGAATTTTCAGAAAGACAAGCCAAAAATAAACTAAGTGATTTGGAAACCCAACTTCTAAAAATAGATTCTGATGATTTTGGGAAATGTCAAAATTGTAAAGAGCTTATTCCAATTGAGAGGTTGTTTTTTATGCCAGAAAGCCTGTTTTGTGTTTCTTGCTCTAAAAAATGATTAACTACTCTTTAAACCGTGTCCAAGTAACAGTTTTTCCGAAAAGAGAGATGCCAACATAACCTCTTATTTTTAATGTATTTAAATCTTCAAGCCACATATTACAGGAATATGTATCACCATCTCTAGGGTCATAAATTTTACCATCAACCCATTCACCATTGTCAAAAATAAATTCAGTTAATATTTCCGACCCAACTAATTTTCTATTTCTTAATTTGGGATTAGGATTGTTTTCATCAAGTTTATTTGGGTTTTTACCCCAAACAAGTTTACCGAAAAACTTACCATCACGTTCATAGATTTCAAATTTACCATCTTGGTCTTGGGTAAGCCATGTCCCAAATATATCATCTTTATTTATACTAGCTTGATTACCTAATAGTAAAGCTGCACCCAAAAGAATTATAATTAAATACTTATTAATTTTAAACTCCTATGGTGTCTTTTTTAGCGTGAGACGATTTAACTATTGTTTCTTCAATATACTGAACTATTTTATCTGCTATATCAATTTCAGTTGTTTTTTCGATTCCTTCTAAGCCAGGTGAAGAGTTTACTTCAATCACTAAAGGCCCTCTTTCAGACCTTAACATATCTACTCCAGCAATCTTTAAACCTAGAGCTTTTGCTGCTCTAACTGCTGTAAGTTTCTCTGTTCTTGTAAGTTTAATTAATGAACTTTCGCCATCTCTATGAAGGTTAGATCTAAATTCTCCAGGTTTACCTTGTCTTTTCATAGCACCAACTACTTTATCGCCTATTACAAAGGCTCTTATAACAGCTCCACCAGCCTCCTTAATAAATTCTTGGACTAAAATAGTAGCTTCTAATCCAAAAAAAGCTTCAATAACCGATTTTGCAGCAGATTTAGTTTCTGCTAGTACAACTCCTAAGCCTTGAGTACCCTCCAATAATTTAATTACAAGTGGAGCCCCACCAATTTGCTGTATTAAACTTTCTATGTCACTCGGGTGCTTTGCAAATGCAGTTTTAGGAATTCCAACTCCAGCTTTAGATAATACTTGTAAAGATCGAAGCTTGTCTCTTGATCTAACTAATGCTAAAGAACTTAAGGTTGTAAATACTTTGTTCATTTCAAACTGCCTAATTACTGCAGAACCATAAAATGTAACAGATGCACCAATTCTAGGAATAATTGCATCAACACTAATTTCCTCACTTTTACCTCTAAAAACTAGAGGTGATTCTTCTTGAATAACCATGTATGATCTAGAATGGTTTACTAAAATTGCATCATGACCTCTTTTTTCAATTGCTTCAATGAGTCTTTTTGTGGAGTATAACTCTTCATTTCTAGATAATACTGCTATTTTCACGATAATCCTTTTTGATTAATTGATAAATCTTTTTGCGAGACATCAACTAAAAACTTCTTATTTAAAATCTTTCTACCAAGTAATATTTTGTAGGTCATTTTAGACCTATCTGCTAATGAAAAGTATATTGGAAATACTTTGTTAAATATCCTGATTTTTGATTTAATATTCATTTCTGTAAAATTAACAGTAGTTAATGTTCTAGCATTAAACAGTGGATGCATTTTATCTAAAAGCTTGTATTTAGCTGATCTACACCATCTTTTTCTAATAACTTTACCTTAGAACAATGTATTGAACTAATATCAGCACCTGTATCTATTTTGCAATCGATATTTTCAAATCCAAATTCAGGTAAATCTGCTTTATCAACTCTGCCGATTAATATTTTATTCACTTGTTTTTTCATATTGAAATACTTCTAATGGAATATTTAAATAATATGATTAATTATGAAGTTGCTTTTTTAATTCTATCAAATAAAGCTAAATTGTTTTTAAGAGAACTAGTTTCTAAAATTAAAATATCCTTATTTTTAGTTTCACCTTCTCGAAAAAAATCATAAATGTTGCTTTCGTTTATTGAATAATATTTAGACTCACCATACTCACCAAATAAGAATATATCAGTATTATAATTCTCAAAACTATTTACTAAACTGACCTTTACGGCAGGAGAATAGTGTTTATATTTTTGACCGGGAGCTTCCAGCTTTTTACTTCTATTAAAGACTACAGGAACTTCTACTACTTTTTCAATATCTTCTTTTTTAAAAGTTCCATGTCTTAAAATAATAATTTGATTGTGATTACACCTTATAACAGTTGATTCAATCCCAATTGATGATTTTCCACCATCTAGTCCATAGTTTACCAAATTTGAGTTGCTAAATTCGTTCCTTGCATCTTTAAAATTTGTAGAAGAAGGTCTTCCAGAAATATTAGCTGAAGGTGCTGCTAGGGGCAAATTACATTCTTTTAATAGATTAATAAAAATAGGATTATCTGGTATTCTCATTGCTATTGTATCTAAGTTAGCTGTTATATTGCTAGGAATCAGATGATTTGTTTCAAGAACATAAGTTAATGGTCCAGGGGAAAAATGTTCAATCAACGAATTTAAATAATCAGGTTGATTCTTGCTGTACCTTAAAATCCCCTCTTTACTATGAACATGAACAATAAGGGGGTTATCCTGAGGTCTTCCTTTTGCTTTAAAAATATTATTAACTGCTTCACGATTTAGTGCATTAGCTGCTAAGCCATATACAGTTTCTGTAGGAACAATTACTAATTGTCCTTCAATAAGTTTTTTTGCTAAAAGGTCTATGCTAATACTAGTCATTGATACTTTTGGGGTAATCAAAAAATATAAGCTTGCCATTCAATTGATCAATATTTTCCCAAGTTTCTGTATCGAACTCAATACAAACAATCCCGCAAGTAGGAATATTAGAGAACACTTCACCAGAGTAAAAAGTTGCTAACGATGTAAAATCAGGGTTATGTCCAAAGCATAGTACAGTACTAAATTTATTATCTAGTTTTGGAAGAATTTTTCTTAAACACTGCATTCCATTGCTATATATATTTTCTTCTTCTATTGGCTCTAGTGAATATTGCTCTGAAAAAAACTTAGCTGTAGTAATTGCTCTTAGTGCTGGAGAAGAGAGAATAATATCAGGTATAATTTTTCTATTTAGTAATCTACCAGCCATTTCGGGAGCATCTTTCAGACCTCTTTTGTTGAGAGGGCGATCAAAATCACTTATTGATTGATTTCCCCAATCGGACTTTGCATGTCTATTTAGAAGTAATTTTTTCATATTGATTTAGATTGTTTAGATTTTCTTCAGATTCAAAAGAGATTAGTAGTTTCTTAAGTTTGTGATTATAGTTTTTTCTGCTGTAGGCACTAGATAATAAACCTTTAAAACGATTTCTTATTTTATTCCTAAACTCTGTTTCAGGTATCTGAAGCCAAGCTTTTTGTTCAAAATATTTTTCTAATTTGGAAATAACCAATATGGGATGTTTTATAGAATCCTTTTGAGCAAGAACCAAAATAGAATCTAAAGTTTTGTACACTTTTAAACCATAATTTCTATTTGAACCGCTAACTTTTGATTCTAGTTTAGTTAGTACAAAATCATTTGAAAAATCAAAATCTTTATATTTAAACTTGAAACTTGGTTTTATTTGAATATTTATATTTGAGGGCGGAAAGTTATCCGACCTAAAAGATTGATAACAAGAAAATAGAGTATCAGAATTACAATTATTATTTAATAATGATAGAACTGAGTTTAGTATAACTTTAAAAGTCTGCTCATTATAATAATTAATATTTTTGTTTAATTGATATTTCAAGAAATTCGCTTGATTATATACACGCTGATAGTCGCCACCCTTAAATATTTTACGAGAACGGAGTACTTGGAGTGTGTTTGATGGGTTCCGATAGCCAAAGAAATCTAACAACCCAATTACTTGAGAAAAGCCAACTTCAACCCAGTAGTGGACTTTATCTAATTCAGATATTTCTGCTAATTTTCTTAAATATTCATTTTTACCAACTTTGGAATAATATCTTGATAAAATTTTAGGTTTTAAAGAATCTTCTTCAGCGAAATTGACCTTAGTATCTCGTGGAATAGAGTATATTTCTATTTGTCTAGTTTCAGGTAGAAGTGAAATAATATGATTGGCATCAGCTAGTTTAAAACGTTCGCCAATTTTTGAATCAATTCCAATCAAGGCAATATTTATTCTTCTGCCAGAATATATTTTTCTATAAATTTTACCAGCTTTTGTATCTATTTTAAAGGGAATAGCTAAATCTTCTTTTTCGGATATATTGATTTTATAAATTGTAGAATCAAATTTACTTACTTCCTTTCTATTTTTTTGTTTAACAATTATGGTTTTATCTATTTTCTTGAATGGCGAAAAACTGACCTTTTGTAATTCCACCATTTCATTAGAATTATCTTGATTTAGTACAATTAATGTTTCAACTATTTTAATAATAGTTATTGAGCATAGAAATGCTATTAGATTAATCGTAAGGAATATTTTGAAAATTGTTTTCATTAAAAAAAAGCCGAAGTGTTGCTTCGGCTCTAAATCTTAAAATATTTACTAGATATTATCTAGCTGTTGTTGCAGTTAGAGGTAAGGTAATCATTACTACATTACCTTCTTCGCCTCCAAATGTTTCAAATTGGATAGATCCATTTAGTCTTCTAATGTTCGATTCAATAGTTGCCAAACTCAATAAAACATCTTTTTTATCTTTTTCGAGAGCATCAACTATATCTCTTTTTTCTTGTTTGTAAATTTTGATCATTTCTTCAACAATAGAATTTTCAGATCCAAGTATTTGCAATTCAGTAGCTTTTTCATAGCTGTTTTCAGTTGCTTGGATTGTAACATTGGTCATAGCATTGCCTTCTGCCAATGTTTTTAAAATTATCATTAAAGTTTCACTCATTATATTTTTATCTCCTAAGAATTTAGAATTAGGAGTTTCTTCAATGAATTCTGTTTTTATGTTAAGAGGCTTGTCTTCTAGCCCTAGTTTATAAAGAACATTTTCATAATTCTCTTTAATTTTCACAGTAGAGAAATCAATATTTTTGGTATTAGAATCTGTAGCAATTGTCATGTCAACATAATCTGCAACAAAAGTAAATATCTCTTCACTAGATTGTTCAGCTAATTCTAAGAATGAATTCAACTCTTCCGTATTCTCATAGAATCCTTCCTTAGCCATTTGTAAATAACCTAAAATACCAGTTAGCGAGTTTCTTAATTGATGAGAAAGTGTTGTCATAAAGTAAGTTTTAGATTCACTTGCCTCTCTAGAAAATCTTTCAGCTAATTCAACTTGTTTGTTTCTAATTCTTTGTTGAGCCTCAGCTTCTTTTTGGAGAGTAACATCTCTACCAATTGCATAAACTAAAGAATCTTGGTGAGATACTGTGAAACTCCAATTCAACCACTTTTTCTTGTTTCCACGGGCAAGCATTTTTAAATCTACTCTTTCAGTATAATCATCTAAACCGCTTTCAATGATTTTGTAAAATATATGAGTATCTTTTTTATCTTGGAATAATTCATCGATGGATGAACCAATTAATTCATCTGTCCCTTGGTTGAAAATCTCCTCACTTGCGGGGTTCATTGTTTTCCAAATTCCATTGAAATCTAAAACTGCAATAATATCTTGAGACGACTCAACGATACGTCTTTGGGATTTAGTCATTTGTTCAGCTAATTCCAATGCTCTTTGTCTACTGGTAATAACTGATATAATGAATCCAAATAGTACAAACGAAACAACAATTCCAATTATTAATGAAATTATTGGTAAGTTATTTTGGAAACCTCCAAATTCTGGTACTGTGTAAAACATCACATCGATATTTTTACCGCCGATCTCTAAGGTCTTATTATCCCTTAATAATGGGATGAACTCATCAGTTAAAAGGAAATAATTGTTAGATTGGTAAAAAGATTTATCACTCCGAGGTGAATTATTATCTATAATATCATATATAATTGTTGAATCTGAGGCAATACCTTCTCCAATTGCTGCTTGAAAGAAACTTGGAACTTTTATTTCTAATAATAAAGCTCCTTCAAAATGTTCCATTCTTTCACTTTCATTTTCAGGCTCTTGGTAAGCTCTGTAAACTGGAGCAAGCATGTAGAAGCCTAAAGTATCAGGTCTAACATCATAGATTGGAGACATCAGAATTTCATCATCTTTTGCTGACATTCTAAATAATTTTGCGATTTCTGGCTCTGAGCTAAAGTCATATCCAGATCTGTCTTGATTTACTTCAAATGGTACAACATATTCTACTATATTGTAAATATCTCGTTTTTGTTCAGGGTGAATTTTCAAATCATAATAACCCTGCGAACGAGTGTTGTAAATAAAATCATCATAGTAGCTAGTATCAACTTCAGTTACCTTCATAATTGTTCTAATTACAGTATCTGCATTAACAGGTGATTTTGCATTCAATTCAAATGCATCTCTAACTACAAAGCTCTTAAAAACTGGTTTGATTGAATTTAATACCTGGATTTCTGATTGGTATTTTTCTTCTAATCGAACCATTAATGAAGAACTAGCTTTTTCAAAATTATTTTGGTTCTCATTATTAACTTGTTGTTCAATAAATTGCCATAAAACAAAACTAAGTGCAAGTGTAATAATGAATATTACCCATGCAGGATAAGTTTTTGAAAATTGGAACAGAATATTTTTATTTGAACTTTGGTTGGTTGCACTTTTTAGTACGTCTTCGTATGATCCCATTCCATTACCTATTTTTTAAATTTTTCATCTCTAATCGTATTAATCTCTTCTACAAAACTTGATGTGTTTATTGGTTTAGCAAGATATGCATCGAAACCCAAATCTATAAATTTTTGACGGTCAGATGCCTGAGCAAAACCAGTAATTGCAATAATAGGTATTTTATCGTAACCTTTTATTCCTCTTAATTCCCCAATCATATCACTACCATTTCTATCTGGTAAAAGTATGTCTAATATAATTGTGGAAACGGATGTATTTTTCAGACCTTCCATAGCTGATTCACCATTTTCAAATTCAATAATTTGGTGACCTGCTTTCTTTAGTAATGTTGAAAATAATTTTCTAATTGGAGTATTATCTTCAACTATTGCGATAGGATTTGATTTATCAGACATAGTTTTAATATTTTTTATTTGTTAAGCAACGTAAAATAACAAAAAAAAAAATTAATCTGAAAATATTATATTTAATGAAAGGATTTTATTTAGCTAATTCTATCTCAACCCGTCTGTTTGCGGCTCTACCAGCTGCTGTTCTGTTATCAACATCTCGTCTTGGCGATCTTGCACCTTGAAAACCAACTAATACTCTTCTTTTCTGTATGCCTTGTCTTTGTAAATAGGATTGAACTTTCAATGCTCTATTATTAGATAATTGCTGTGCTTCCCTCTGTGGCTCGTCTGCAGAGGCGTGACCAACTACTCGAATTTCAACATTAGGGTTGTTTTTAAGCCAAGTAGCAATTCCTTTCAAATAATCTCGTAATTCTTTTGATAGGGTAGTAGAACTAATGTTCTTAAACGTGAATATTTTTTGTTGACCTTTTGACAACTTATTTTCTTTTTCTTCTTCTTCTTCCTCTGGTTCTGAGCTAACTTGGGGTTTAAATAAATCATCTGTATTTTCTAGTTTTGAAGAAGGTTCATCTGTAATATCTGCTTGAACTTGAGCAACTTCAATATAATCGAGCGAAGAGGAAACTAATTCTTCATTTTCAATAAAACCACCAAAACTAACAGTTCTTTGTTCATCGAATTTAGCTAGGAAATCGTTATTTATTTTTGGAACATATTTCAATGTCTCAGTTTTTATCCTATCAGGACCAAGTTTTATTGCTAAGCCAGCCCTAACAATTATTGGGGAAACACTTGAACCAAAATCACTAATATAACTAGTAGTCCATTCAGCCATGAAATATGGAGCGAATTTAACCCTAGTGGATTTAAATATGTCCATCACTAAAAACTCGTATTCAATACCAGTGTTAAAACCATATCTTAACGGAGGATCTTCTAAGTTTCTAATAATCCTAGGAACTTCAACATCCCCTGATGTTGTAATATAATCTCTTTCTATTTGAGTTTCGTCGTTACCAATGCTAAAAAATACGTCTGCTCCAGCCCATAATTTTAAATTTAAATAACGAATTTTATATGTCAATTGGGGAGATATTCCTGTGTATGGTATCCTAGATGTAAATATATATTTTTCATTCTCTCGGGTGGCATCTTCTTCAGGAACTAAAAACTCTGCTCTTAAAAGTACTGTCTCGAATGGGAAGACTCTTAGAGCAAAACCAAAGTCCCAATCTACAGGTGAATATTCATAAATAAAACCAGGGAACCAATTGAAATTTTCATTAATTCTGATTGGAGTGTAATCTACAATTACATCTCCACGGGAAGGTTCAGGGTAGTCTCCCGGAGCAATTGCTAATGGGTTTGCAGCCCATCTAACATTTCCTGTAATTAAAGATAGATTAGGCCCAGCAAATAATCCATAAAAGTGATCACCATAGGTTCTTGTTACCAGCAAAGTGTCATTATTGCTAAGTATTGTTTCTTCATACATTTTACCGTCATCATATAAGTCCATTGCTGGCTCAAATTCATCTTCAGTAAATGTATTAGAATTACTCACATCACTTTCATTTGTTAATGTAGAACTCTCCTGTCCTAATATTGGACAAGCTAAAAAGCTGAGTATTATTAATAGTTTTAATTTCAAATTGGGCGGTTATTAGATGTGTAACTTAAAAAAAAAATTATTAACGTGTTACTTGTAGTTTTACAAGAGCATTAGAACTACCAACAAAATTATCGTTTAATGGGTCTGCGGTAATTAATAAAGAATAGGAAGCTTGTCCTAAAGAGCTTTTGGGGATATTAATTTTTGCAGTATGTGTGCCTCTTAAAGCATATCTTGATGGTTTTGAATTATTATCAGCCACATCGGGAGCAGATACATTATCAAGTATTACACCATCTAAGCCAACTGCATGAGTTACAACTTTACCTAGACCGTCAACCACTCTAAGTTGCAAATTCTTAACATCATCAAGTAGTTCAAAATCAATTTGAGTTTCTGTTTCGAATGGATTTGGGTAAGCATTTGCAAAAGCAATTACAGAATTTGGTATCTGTTCACAATCATATCCGAGAGGATAAACGAATCCATTCCAATCTTGATAAGAAACGTGATAGCAACCCCATTCACCTTTTTCAAATTTTTCGGGATCTGTCCAGAAATAATCTTCACCTTTTGTTTCTTTTTGGGTATCAAATCTCTTTACAAGTGAGGGGTATGGAGTCTCGTTCCCTACACCAGTTAGAAGTTCTTTTAATGATTCACTTAATAAATCATCACGATTAAAGTTACCATTAGATAAAGTATTCTCATCCCAAAAAAATATATCAAAAGCATCGGTTCTATCGTAGGATGTACCTGTTGCAACAACCTTGTATTGATTTGTATATTCGGGTCTAGCGTTTGGACCACTAGTTATTGGGTTAATTGCATAATAATCTTGAGCTAAATCTGTTTCAAAATATTGTCTTAACGATGCAAATTCTTCTCTTGTTGTGTAGAAATTTTTCTTCATTCTTTTGATAACGTAATTGTGAGGAAAAATTTCACTATCTGTTTTCCAAGAAACTGTTATCCTTCCATCACCAAAGTACTTAGCATCAACATACCTCGGTTTAATACCATCTGGCTCAGTAAAATCCTCTGAGTACTCTATCTCTGAATTGGGATTATTCAGATTGATATTATCACTTATAAAAAAAGTTCTAACAGCATTAAAGTCTTGAGGGTTGCTGTACTCATTTTCAGGTACTTTTTTATAATCTCTATCAATATCATTTTTATATGCTGTAGTCTGCCAATATGGAGCAGGTGTTTTCCAACGTATTTTTGTTGGGATCGAGGCACGAGAATCAACCGCCTGAACCCTAAATGTCCCAATTTTTAAATCTTCTTCGCCAGAAGTGTTAAGTGGAACTTCCTGAGCATTTACATAATCTTCAGGTCCGATTATTGAAACAACTAGTGCTTCATTTATTACTTGCGTGTTAACAATATATTCAGATAATCCGTCAATATTTTGACCTTGAGTACTTAAGGCTAGTTCTGTTGTTACATCTTGAAAAGTGAAATTTAAATTATCTGGATTGATTATATAATCAGGCTGCTCTGGATAACTTTTTTTAAATTCGAAATAATAAGTCCCATTTGCAAACCGTTGCCACAAATTAGAATTTCTTCTCATGTAAATATCAAATTCTAAAATAGATGGTTCTATTGGATTTGTATTTCTAATTTCAAGTATAGCAGGTTTCTCATCTTGTGCAAAGATGTATGATGATAAAACTATGATAATTATTAATATTAAATATTTCATTTTACAAAACTATCTACGTATCTATTTTTCTGATTATTCCAAGACACATTAAAATCTTTGGCGTTAACTATTCCGTCCATGTTGATGTCGGCTCTTAAATAAAGCAAATAGTTATCCCTTTTAATCCAGTCATTTATCTCATCCAAGTCAGCTTGATTAATTATTTGTCTAAAGTCTATTTGCTCAACTGTTCTTTCGGTATTACCTGCATATAAGCCATAGATTCTTTCATTATTTTCATCTAGTCCAAGAAATTTAACTGGGCTTAAAGCAAAATTATAAATGCTGTTGAGGTTTGTGAAATCAACTAATTCTGGGTTATCTTCATTTGACGAGAATTTTAATTTTTCATTAGTAACAATTGGCATGTGGTTTCTGTGGTGTATTGCTATATAGTAAGTTGTTTCACCAGATACGTCAATGCCGCCTACCTCTTCTTCCCAAACTATAATATTTTCGTTACCAACAGTATCAATCAAAACACCATCTTTCCTAAGAAAACAGGGTTTATAAAATGACTCTGTTGATTCTTCTTGTCCCTTTCTAAATTCGATTAAAACCCAATCTACTACATTTTCTGGTATACTATCTAATGTTATTCTTAATTCATTAGGTATCCAAGCAGTTTCGAAAGGATAAGAATTTGGCAGAATATATTTACCATTTTGATCCTTAGGGAATAAATCTTGTTGTTGTAGGCTATCAATCATTTGACCACTTTCCAAGTCATAAGGGCCTTCCAAAATTGCATTCGCAACAAAAGCTAAATATTTTTTTATATTAAGACCAATAGCAAATTCTCCAAGCAATCCTGATAAAGAAGCATTACTATAAGCCCAATCATTAATATCATCATAATTTGGAGGAATTTGAGATTGTTCGTCTAGCCAAACTTGGGATTGAATATCAAACCTTTGTAGACCTAGCTCATCAAATATTATCTCAGAATTATCATCCCTAGTTTCATGATAATTAGCTTTTGGGCTATCTGCATCATGTCTCCAAGCATAACCAAATGAAGCATTATTAAATGCTATTAATTCAGTGCCGCTATTATCTTTAGCAGAAATCTTTATTTTTCTCTGAACTTTTAGATCTGAATCATTTCCATAGGTTAAATCATCATAGGCTGTATTTGGTTCAACTCTAACTATTATAGTATCAACTAAGCCGCCGTCACTTGTTAAATCAGGATCTGCATCTTGATCTTCAGTACTAAATCTTAAATATGTATATGCGTTATTAAAAGTTAATCTTGAATCAGTTGGAAGATTAGCGTTAGCTCTAGCCATATTTCCATATACTTCTTTAGTAGTATCTGAAAAGAATATTCCAGAATCGTCGGGGGAGAGGTAATATAAAGTGTTTTCATTACCTGCATAATCCATGTAAGCGTTGGCACCAATTTCTATTCTATCTCTAACAAAAACATCTTTAGTAAAAGTAACCCCGCCATTATTTAAGATATTTAAATCTGTAAGTATTTGATTATCTGCTGGGATTTCTGGTCCACTTTCCATTGGTGCATTACCTTGATATTGTACTAGTACTGTGCCATCAAATTCTGGTTCGATATTAAGAGAAGAAGCTGCTTCTCTATATATACCTGATTCGTCCATCATATTAAAATTAGCAGGTAGTTCTATTGTAGAAGAATCTGCTAAAATAAAATTAGCTGAAGCACTATTATTTAATTTCCCTTGATAAAGTTCCAACCTATTTTGAACTTCAAATCCACCACGAGTAATATCAACACCGTTAGGGTTGTCAATTCTTAGTACTTTAAAATTACCAGTACCATTCACCCTAGCATCTAATGAATCAGAGCCTTGAATAAATGTAACTCTATCAAAACTCGTTTCAAAAGTTCCATCGTGTTCAGTGTGTTTATGAGATTCAATTTCTACATTATTATCATATTCAAATGTATTATTAGTACTTGTGAAATTTTTTCTGGCAACAAGTTTGGTTCTTGTAGAACCTGTGTTTAACCTTAAAGTTTTTCTGGTGCCAGAAAAAAGCACACTATCGTACTGGATTAATGGAACAAATTGTCTTCCATTTGGGTCATTAATTTGAGATGAGAAAGCTACTGTACCGTTTAATAGTTCTTGTGTTATTATGGAATTACCATAATAATTTAAATCGATAAAGCCGTTTACATTTTCAACTATACCATAGAATTCAACTCCTACTGCTTGCTGACTCACATCATTTTTATCATTTACTTTTATAGTGCCTGAATTATTAATTCTGGCATTTTCTTCAACAATAATTTTGGTGTTTCCAGCTTCGAAAATTGAGTTTCCAAAGTTATTTACTTGACCAGTGCCTTTCACATTAAACTTGTTCTGTGCAAATGACCAGCTAATTAGTAATAGTAATATGGTTGTTATTTTTTTCAATTATGATTTATAATATAGCGAATAATATAATAGTTTATATCAATAATAAGACCAAAATTTATTTTTTACAAAAAAGGACAGCCATAAAATAAGCTGCCCCTTAATTGAAAAGCCCATAAGGGGCGAATTTTTATTAGAAAATTAGTTTCCGTCTTCGTCAACTAATAACTTACCTAAGTTATTAACTTGGTTATCAGTTACATTACCATTACCATCAATCATCAATGTAGCACCTGCAAATATTACTAGACCATTACTATAAGTATCTGCATTAGCATCTACTGCAGCTTCAGTTGTTGCAAGTGTTCCATTTGCAGCAGCAGGCTCAACTTCTATACCACCAGCGTTAGCAAATACACCTTGACCCCAACCTTCATCAGTCATGTTTCCATCTTCAGGGTTAAGAGCGTAAGTTTTATTACCACCTAAGATTAATGTAGCTTCATTTGTATTAGCAATTCCACCATAGTTTTCGTCGATGATTACTTTACCAACTAATTTAGTTGCAGTTGTAGGTGCACCAGGGAAAGTAGCTAAGTGATCATCTTCATCATCTGTATAATTATCTTGATTAGTTCTTGTGAAACCAGCATGGACTGTATGTCTTACTACTGCTAAATCAGAAGGGCCAGGTTGTTCTGCCTCATCCCAAGTATTAGGGTTAGACCATCTACCAGAATTAACTGATATAAATATTGCAGGACCACCTCTTAAGAAGATGACACCACCATCACTAACTTCTGCAAGATCACCAGTAACGGCTGTTCCATCACCATCTTGTCTCATTCCTCTTAAATAAATACTTCTAAAGTTAGGAGCATTATCAGTAATTTCTCTTACATATTGCTCACCAGTTGAAATTTTACCAGATTGACCGGCACCATTGTCATCAACCTCTCTATATCTCAATGAGTTATGATAGTTTGCAATAGTCGCTGATGTTTCTGTATCTTGGTATGCATAGTTTAAGTTATACGATGCAGAAGTTCCAGTAAAGTAAGCTTGGATACTTCTATCAACATCTCTTGATGGGTCAAAATCAGTTATCTCAGAATTATTTGCAAGATCATTATCGGAAGGTCTAACATCTAAACCAATTGAAGTATTTGTTCCAATACCACCGTTAGCAAAGTCGAGAGTTGTTTCAGCATTGTTGTATGTTAAAGTACCAGAAGTACCAGTTACAGTTCTTTCCATTCTACCAACTAGCTCGATTCCTTCATCGTAAGTAGGTTGAGCAGTATCATCAGTCATATATAGTGTAGATGAAGTTCCAACACCACTTGAAATATCAAAGTTTGATGTTCTTACATTAAGAGTGTTATCTACATAAATTGTTTCGTTTGCTAGTTCAACACCGCTTGCACCATTAGCAGTTAAATTACCATAGCCGTAGCTTGAACTTGTCATCACTACATTACCACCGTTGTAAACAACTTCTGAATTATCTGCAAAACTCATATTGTCTCTACTAGCAACAGTTGCTTGTCCGTTTACAAATCCACCATCATTAATTGTAAAAGTTCTAGAATCACCCAAAACAATATCTCCGTTAGATTCTACTGTAAATGAAGAACCTCCGCCTGCTAATGTAAGGTTTCCATCAATTGCATTAAATGTACCTGAAGTGATTAGTACTGTACCATTTGAGTTCACAGTTGCAACAGCCGAACCAGTATTTACCTGAGCTGAGCCAGAACCATTCTCTTCAACGGTAAGAAGACCATCAATTGAAACTGTACCATTACCTAATTGTAAAGTTGCGTTATCTGCACTAATACTTTGAACATAAAATTCTGCTCCAGAATTTTCTAAAAAGAAATTATTAGATGCTTCTAAAGAACCGTTAATTGTAGCTCCACCTGTAACAGATGCTAACGATCCAAATTCATTAGTTGCAGTAGCAGATTGATTAGCTGCTAAGTTTTTAATAGCAGAGTTTGTTAAGTACAACCCATAATATGAAGGTTCACCAACAATTGATTGAGTAGTAGATCCATTTGCATCATATACAAATGAGTTTGAATTGGTAGCATAATCTCTTATGGCAGTACCAGGAATTGAATAAGTCCCACTCAAATAAACAGCATTACCATATTGAACAGTATTACCAGTAGTACTTGAAACTTCCAAATTTGTTAGATATAGGTCATCTTGAACAGTTTGAGTACCATTAGCACCAACTTTTATGTATACCAATTGCCCTTCTAGTCTATTGGCATCTGAGCTTCCAATATAATTATTACCTGCACCTGTATCAGCAAATCTATTATTCAAGCCTTCAAATTGGATTACCCCATTCGAATTATCAACTCTAGCAACTGAACCGGCATCTGTGTTGAGGGATCCTTCATCATTTCTTACACAGAAAGTTCCAGAGTTATAGAACGATGATGAATTTCCTGTTATGGTAAATGTCTGCGATAGCAAAAGCGATGGCAGCAAACCAATTATTAGTAATATAAGACTCTTCATAATTAGAGATCTCCTAGTATAAATTAAATTAAATTTTTTATTCTTATTTAGTATCACATTCAAAATTAAAACATCAGTACCTATTAATACTACGTAAATGTACGGATTTTAATCTGCAAATATGAAAATTATTTCACAATTAATTTTATTACAATCTTCAGTAAGATTCTCGCAAACATCATGCCAATTATTTCTTTGTGCTGCTAAGTTGGTAGGAGTTATGGTATTGACATTCAAGCAGTTTGCAACAATGTAAAATTAATATATTTTTCCACAAAATAACTAAGTAAAAATACTTAATTTTTAATAAAACCTGCCGATACAATAATATTTTTAGAAAATATAGGTTTTTTGTGGTTGTTTTGAGCTGAAAAAATAACGTTGATATTTAATGAAATGTAACTAAATCGCAAAGTAAGATTAAAATTCGCCTCTAAGTTTCCTTATTGAATCTCTTGCTTCTTGTAGGTATATAGAATCGGGGTAGTCGATTAATATCTTACTAAATGTATCCTGTGCTTCCTGTTTATCTCCCAAAGCAATAAATGATTTAGCTTTCATAATAAGCATTTCATCAATCAAAATTGAGCTCGGAAATAAATATAAGAAATCATCAATAATACTAATTGTTTTTTGTGGGTTATTTTTGATGAAAAATTTAGAAAGGTTCAAATAAGCCCTTTCAGATGCTGGAGTTGCTGGGAACTTTTTATTAATGTTGTAGTAAGCATTTTCTACATCTAAGCTGTCTTTAATTGTTAATGCAGTTATTGAAAGAAAGTCAGCTCTACCTAAGGAATCTGCTGCTTCTGTAAAATCCTTGTTCTCTGCAATTAAGTAAGTCAATTGAATGGCATCATTAGCAATATTTTCATTTTGAATGGCTAGTAGAGGCTGTAGGTTCTCAAGAGATTTTTCAGAATTTCCTTGATAATAATATGCCCTAGCTAAATTGTAAGAGGCTTTAAATCTTGGGTTTTTCATTCCAGATGGATAATTGCTTAAAACTTTTAAATAAGTATCAGTTGCATTTTTCAATTCACCTTTTAACAAATATAAGTCGCCAATGTTGAGAATTGCATAAGCTGATTTTTCGGTATTTTTAAAAATATTAATTAGCTTGTTAAAATATTCTAGAGCTTTATCATAGTCATTAATATTGTCTTTGAAGATTGTTCCTATTCTGAAAAAAGCTTCTTCTGCTAATGGAGATTTTGGATTCTCATCTATTATTTCTTCGTACCTTTTTATAATGCGATTTATATTTTTTTCAGAAATAAATTTCTTGGAATCCATTTCTTCCTCTAAAGTTCTTGCGTAACCAAAAAGAGCTTTAGCTAAATATCTATCATAACTTGATTTATTATCAATAATATATTCGTAAGCTATCAATGCCGAGTTGTAATTGGCATCTTTTCTTGATGTTTCTGCAAACTTGAAGATTGTACCGCCTTTAGAATTTCTAAGTTGGTCTAATCTTTTATATACTTCAAATGCGTCGGTATAATTCTTCGTTGTATTAAAATACCAAGCAAGTAAATCTTGAAAAACCAAATTCTTACTATTGTTATCAGCAAGATTTTTTAGAAAAGTACCAATGAATTCTGTCGCACCTTCAGTAGACATTAAAGCATAAAAGCGACCTTGTGCTGTTGGTACCGATCTATTTATATTAAGACCATTAATTGTCTCTTTACTTCCATCTTCATAGTAGCCCAGAGAGATATATAGTTTAATAAGTTCATCAGAAAAAATTAATTTGTCTGTTAGATTTTTTCTTGCTGTCAAATATGTTTGAATTGCATCATCAAAAAGTCTATTCCTTGATTGTGCAGAAGCTACAACTTTGTAGGCATCAACTCTTTTATTATATTTTTTAAGTGTATTGTCCCATGTTGATTTTGCTTTTTCTATATTTGAATTTTTCCAATAAACATCACCTAGTAGTGCTTCAATGCCAGGATCTTTTGTAGTTGGAGAGTATTTTTCTAATATTGGTAGCAGTTCTGAATATTTATTAGTTGAATACAAACTTGATATTAACCCCTCAACAACTTTCTGATCATTTGGGTTTTCTAAATATAATTCATTAAATAATCTAGCTGCATCTTCAAATTGCCCATTATCTAAATAAGATTTTGCAAATTCGTATTTCTTGTCCTGAGTAAATACAAGGGAAGTTAATAAGATGAAAATTGATAATATTTTTAACATAGACAGTTTGTTTTTATTTTTACGCATTAACGATGTATTCAGAAATAAGTTTTAATATTAGTGTGACAAATAGATGAATAAAATTATATTTATAATGATATTATGCTACTGCTTTGTAATCTCAAAGGAAAATGGTTTAGATTACACTGCTGATAGACTAGAAGGCTTTAATAACAATTTTGGTCAAGGTAGAAGATTAATTGGAAATGTAAATATGTGGCAGGATTCAATTTTTATTGAATGCGATTCTGCTATTTACTATTTCAATTCTAATATTGCTGAGCTGATGGGTCGTGTGAAGGTTCATCAAGATAGCTTGACTGTATTCTCCGAAAAAATGATATATAATGGAAATACAAAGATTACCAATAGTCCCGCTAAAATAAAGATTGTTGATAGAGAAACTATTCTTGAAGGTGATAAAGGTACTTACAACTCAATATTTAAAAAAGCAATATTTTCAGGAAATGTTTTAATAGATGATGATACAAGTAGAATTTATTGTAATAGACTGATTCATCATCGAATTGATGAAGTAAGCTATACTTACGGAGATGTTTTTCTTTGGGGTAAGAATGAAAATGTATATCTGAAGGCAGATACAATTGAAAACTACGGGAAATCAAAGATAACTTTTTCTTACGGTAACCCAGAATTATTTCTAATTGACACTACAGATAATATGAAACTAGATACCTTATCTATTATATCAAAAAGAATGGAAGCTTATCGTGAAATTGATGATACTAAATTCTATTTTTTTGATAGTGTAGAAATTTACAGAGAAAAAATAAGAGGTAAATCTGATAGTTTATTTGTTTATGAAAAAGAAGAGCTAACGTATCTGCTAGGCTCTTCAGTAATTTTTTATGACAATTCTCAACTATTTGGAGATTCAATAAATATATTTATGAATGGTACAAAGCTAAGCCGTATAAAAGCTGTTAATAATTCAATTTCGGTATCAATAGAAGATTCAGTCTTTATATCTCGAAAGAATCAAATGTCAGGAGATACTATTTCAATTGACTTTGAAGATCAGAAAGTAAATGGGATGTTCGCAAAGGGAAAGTCCAAGTTACTTCACTTTATAATGAATGAAGATAAGAATCCAGATGGTGCTAATGTTTGTAGTTCTGAAAATATCGATATTTTATTTGAAGAAAATGAAGCTACTGATATGAATTTCTTTAAGGGTAAAAATGGAGGAGAAAGCCCAGAAGTAAAAACACTACCAGAATTTATGACTCAAGGTAAAGAAAAAGATTTCTATTTACCTTCATTTAAATGGGATGTATCTCCACCTTTAAAGAAGAAATTAATATATCCTCAAAAAAAAATAATTGCAGAATAGTATAAAAATGTTAATTTTATGTTAATGAGAAAGCTCATACTAATAATACTAATGATTTTTGTAAGCATAGAGGCCCAAGAAAATCAAGTCTTTTCAAGCCAAGAAGGTAGATACTTCATGGTAGGTTTCCTTAAAAATGAGATTGCACAGAGCAATAATGCAGCTTTGTATCAGCAAATTTTTATTGGAGCTAGGAAAAGCACAAACATAACGATTATCCATCCAGATAATACGGAAGAGAGGAAGTTTATTCCTGCATTTTCAAGTGTTAGTATAAATGTATCTCGCAGTTATGAGCACAGGAATTTTGAAACGGTTATGAACAATATGTTGTATAGAATTGTAGCCGATAATCCTGTTACAGTTTATGCATATTCCACACGATCACTTAGTTCAGATATGTACACAGTTTATCCAGTTCACACATGGGGTAAGCAATATTATGTTTCCACAATGGGAAATGATCACTACCTTGAAGATGATTTAACCGAAAACTGGAATGTATCTCGTACTGGAGAGGTTTTAATTATGTCTTCTCAGGATAATAACCAAATTGAAATAGATTTGAGTGCAGATACTAGAAGCGGATTAAAAGGTGAAAAAGTAAATGTAACCCTAAATAATGGTGAATCTTATTTATTGGGATCAAGTGAGATAATGCAAAATAGGGGTGATAATGATCTTACTGGAACCTCAATCAAAAGTAGCAAACCACTTGGAATAGTTACTGGACACATGAGAACATCTGTACCGCAGAATTTATCGGGTGCTGCTAACTCCAAAGATCACATTGTAGAGATGTTAACCCCAGCAAATTCTTTTGGTAAGAACTTTGTAAGTGTACCGCTAAATTATGCTGGTGATAACCATTTTAAAATCCTTGCAACTAACAATAATACTTCAGTAACAATTACTACCAGTGATGGAGAAATTGACTTAATAGAGCTTAATGAATTAGAAAGTACTTCAGTTTATTATAATCTGCCTGCAGTTTGGAAATCAAATGAGCCAGTTCAGATTATGCATTCCATGGCTAGAATACCAGAAAAAATTTGCGAAGTATTTTTTGATCCGGCACTGATGCTATTAAACCCATTAGATTTATTTATTAATAGTACTTTCTTCCAAACTCCTGAATATACAATCGATGAAAACTATAATGGATTTTCTGCCAACAGATGTGGAGATTTCTATCAATCAGATCAGCAATACGAATTACACCAAATTACAATTTTAATGGAAGAAGCAGCCGCATACGATATTGAACTAGATTTTATGCGATTAAGAAGTGATGTAATTGAACTAGCTATCGTCGCAGAAATTGAATCTGAAAACAAAAAATACTACTTAGCTAATATTCCTGTACAACCAGGTGCTCATTTCATTAGCTCACAAGCTGGAAAGTTTACTTGTTTAAATTATGGAATTGGGATTTATGATTCGTATGCTCACAATGTTGGAATCAGTATTAGGAATCAAAATCAATCGGATTCGATACCACCACAACTAACGGTAAATGAAAATTGTGGTCAATTTGAAGTACAAATAACGGATAATCATGAGTTTGACACAGGCTATTTTGAGATGATTATTGATAAAAGTAAAAATTTCAATATCGAATTTCAAGAAGAATTTAACTTTGAAACTAATGGTGCTAACCTTGTAGGATCTGTTCCTAATTTGAAAAATTCAGCTTATTTTTCTGCTACATTTGTTGACTATTTAAACAATACATCTACTTATTCATTTAGCTATACAGGAATAAATATTGACATTGATACTAAAAATGATATTGGAGATTATTTACCAAATGAAATTATTTCTACAACATTTTCTGTCACAAATAACTCTAACCGAGTGCTTGAGCTAATTGATATTATAACTCCTAATGAAATCACTATCTTAAACCCTATTTTACTAAGCTACCAAATGAAACCCAAAGAAGAATTGGTGTTTCAAATTGAAGTAAATTCAGATAATGAAATTGGAGAGAACTCTAAAACTATTTCAGCTTTATTTGAATGTGATGTTCAATCTACAACCCAATTTTACTATGATATTAAAAATCCTTCTTTAGTAATTTCAGGATACGATTTTAAAGATGTTTATTTGGGCGATGAAAAAATTGGTGATATTTTAATTGGTAATTCTGGTAATGAGCTAGTTAATTTAGAAAGATTAGATTTTGATCAATCAAATATTTTTGTAATTGATACAACGGGTCTAAGTGAAAAATCAATTTCACCTAGCGAGCAAATAAGTTTATCGGCTACTTTCCTACCAGAGTTGAGAAATGATTACTCACTTGATATTACAATTTATGGGAGTTCTACATTTAATAATAATCTAATAGAGCTAAACGATAGCGATAGATTATTAGGCAGAGGGGTTGCTCCTCTATTTGAATCAATCGAACATGATTTTGGTACTAACTGGTTAGGTGAAATAAAATCCGAAAAATTTAAGTTTACTAACAATGGTAATATTGGGGGTGAACTTAATTTCATCAATTATACTCAATTAAATAGTTATTCCACTAGCTCAGAAAATATTATTGAGAATATTAATGTTGATATAGAACCTGGTGCTGATTTTGAGTTTGAAGTATTCTTTGAACCTAATTCTACAGGAACTTTTACAATAGATGCACTTTTTGATACGAATTGGGACTTACATCCAGAAATCTATTTCCATTCAAAAGGTATAGCTATTACAAATGAAATTACTCCAATCCAAAATTGTAATAATAATGATACTTTGATAGCTGATACAGAGTATATCAATAACTTTACCATAATACAAAACACTGGTGATGTACCGGTAACTATTAATGATATTAAGCTTTCAGAAATTTCTAGACTCAACTTAGGAAATCCATTCTTTTATTCTTTACCTGATGCTAGATTCCAATTATTAAATGTTTCAGAATACATTGGTCAGGAGCTTCAAGTAGGGGAATCAATTGAAATTGATTTATTGGTAACGGGATTAGTGCAAGATGTTTATAAGATTTATATAGAAACAGAATACCAAAACCCAAATACTGGTCCAAACCAAGAACCTACAATTGTTGAATCATCGCTTATTTGTTACACTGTTTTCGATCAAGAAATTCCAGAATTATCAGCAGAACTGAATGGTAACTCATTAATTAAATCTTGTATAGAAGAGACGTATGAACTAGTTTTGAATAATACTGGAAATATTGATATTGAAATTTTAAACATTGAAGTTATTTCAAATAATGATCTATCATTTGATAACTTAAATCTTCCACAAATTATTAAAGCTAACACTAGTGATTATTTTGAGTTTGGTTTGTTAATTAATAAACAAGACGAAAGAGAAATAAAGCTTGAAATTGAAGCAAAGCCAATTGGTTTAGATACAACATTAAATATTTCAATTTCAAAATTAATAACTCTGGATGAAGAAATAATTGATGGTCCAGATCCAGATTTTCTATTTACAATAAAGGATGAAGGAACAATCGGATTCGAATTTGAATTTCCTTATTCAGTAAATGAAAATGTTGATTTTAGTATGAAATTGCAGGCAGATTCGAAATTGATGCATTTAATTGAAGATGACTTTGAACTGTTTTTATACGACAATAACACTATTGTTGAAACTATTCAAATGAATGGATTTCAAACTGAAAACGAAATTGAATTCAGACCAGAGCAAATTAATATTGATATTACTGAACATACATTGGTGAAGTTTGAACTTCCGTTTCTTTTCTTGCTTGCAACCTATTACGAAACAGATTTAATATTTGAAGTAAGCTCAGATGAGTGCTTTCTGCCATTAAACCGTTCGTTTAAGCTTGATTTAGAAGGAGTCTGTGCTTACAAATTAAGACCAATTGTTGCGGCTGACGATGGGTTAGATGCAAGAGTAGATATTAAATCGAACAGACTGATTTTAGACTTTGAAACACCAAATCAAACTTATGTAAATGTGTTATTTACAGATATAAAAGGTGCCGTTGTTTCCACTTTTGAAAAAAAGTTTGTAAATAAAGGAGAACATTTATTATATTATGAATTGAATGGATTGCCTAATGGCAATTACTTTTTAACTTTTCAAACAAAATACTTAACTAAAAATAGAATAATAACAATATCGAATTAAAGGGGTACAAATGTCCAAAAATATACTAATAAAACTACTACTGCCGTTTCTGATTTTGGCAATGTCTAACTATGCTTCATCACAAATAGCCGATCCACTTAACCCGGGTCAAGTTAGCAAGCCAATCTACATTGGTCCAGTAATTGGATACAACGCAGTATCTCACGCAGGAACACAGCAAGTAATCCAAACTCAGAATAACTCTATAGATTGTCCTAATTTTGAAGATGGTTCAGAAAATGGATTTTATGTTGGTGTTGCATTCGAATATCTATTGGGTGGAGCAAAAAATTCTACATCTTCAATAATTGCAAAACTATTGTACTCTACTTATCCAGGTTTTGTGGAGAAAGAAGGTGATCAATTGCCAACTTCTTTCAATGGTAATGTTAATCAGCCAGCAGGTCAGCAAGTAACACAGACATTAATCAACTTTACAAGAGAAATAGACTATTCTGTAATATCTGGTGAGGTTCTTTATAAAATGAATATAGCTGGTACACCAATTGGAGCTGTTGCTGGTTTAGCTTTTGATTTTACAATGACTGCTACAGACGTTCAGCAAATGAAGCTTGCATCTCCTTCTAATGCAGAATTTATTAAGGTACCAAATCAGATTGAACCTGATTGGTTTTATCCTGATGCTAAAACACTGCAGTTTGGTCAAGAAGGTGGAGAAGATATTGCTGGTGCTGCCGGATTAAGAGTTGGTCTAAAACTTGGTTTACAATATGAATTTAGTTTCCCAGGTTTTTTAATTGTACCACATATGTTCTACAATTATGGTCTTACAAGTTTAGTTAACGAAGATCAGAACGAATGGAGAGTAAGTGCATTCCAAATTGGTACTGATGTGAGATTTGCATTTTAATTTTATTTAATAATAAATTTAAGAAGTCTTCCTTATGGGAGACTTTTTTTTTACTATATGAAAAAAATATTTTCACCTTGGCGATCAAAATATATTGAAAGTTTTTCAGAAGAAGAAGATAAATCTGATAAGACATTTATTCAATTAGCTATAGAAAGTAAAAACGATAAAGAGTCTTTAGTTGTTGAGCGTAGAGAGCTATGTTTTGTATTGATGAATAAATACCCTTATAACAATGGACATTTATTAATTGCACCTTACCGACAAGTTTCTGATATAGACGAGCTTGAAGAAGATGAGTATAATAACATAAATAAAGCTTTAATGGATTCAATTAAAGTAATTAAATCCGTTTATAGTCCTCATGGTTATAATGTTGGAGTAAACATTGGTGATGCAGGCGGAGCAGGCTTACCACAACATTTACATTATCACATTGTTCCAAGGTGGAATGGCGATACCAATTTTATTTCTACTGTTGCAGATATTAAACTGGTATCTGTATCAATGGAAGAATCTTGGCAGAAATTAAAAGATGCATTTTTAAAAATAAAAGGCAAATGACAGAAAAACTAAGACCAATCAAATCACTTGGACAAAATTTTTTGACTGATAAGAATATCATTAATAAAATTGTCCAATCTATTGATATTATCGAAAATGATAATATTTTTGAAATTGGTCCTGGTATGGGGGCTCTTACTGAATATATTTTAGAACATAAGGTAAACTATTCAGGCATTGAATTAGATGAAAGAGCAAAGGAATATCTTGAAAATAAGTTTAGTGATATTAATATAATTAATGCTGATTTCTTAAAATATAATATTCCTGATGAAATTCATAATTATAAGGTAGTAGGGAATTTACCTTACTATATAACAAGTAGCATACTTTTTAAAATTTATGAATGGGAAAAAAAACCTAGTAAATGTATTTTTATGGTTCAGAAAGAAGTTTCTGACAGAATAAATGGCAAGGTTGGCAGCAAAGAAAACGGCATTTTATCTATTCTAACTAATTTTGTTGGGTCATCAAAGAAGCTGTTCGATGTTTCACCAAGGTGTTTTTATCCTAGACCACGGGTTACATCTTCAATAATTGAAATAAAATTTCACAATAAATATAATTTAGATTTCAAACCATTTGCAACATTAGTAAAAGCAGCTTTTAATCAAAGAAGAAAACAGCTTGGAAATTCATTAAAAAGTTATGGAGCTCTGCCTGCAAATTATAAAAGCAAAAGGGCTGAACAGTTAAATTGTGACGAATTTGTAGAATTATATCAGATATTAAATGATAAAGAAACTTCAATTTAGTATCACAGAAATTTATATACTTACCTGCTCAATGCTTCTATTAGTATTAAGCATTATTTTACAAATTGAGTTTGTTTTCCCAGTATTAATGATGCTTTCAATTGTTTATATTTGCCTGATGAATTATTTATTTAGGAAAAAGGAAGCTAATAATTTATTAAGATATATTTTTTTGATAGTTCCTATTTATATTATCTATAATAATATAAAGCCATTAATAAAAAAGCTTCATAGCACCGACCTAGATAGTGTGTTAATCAATATCGATAAATCAATTTTCGGTTTAAATCCAACTGAATATTTAGCGACGATTTCGAACCCATTTTTAACAGAATATTTGCAAATAGCTTACTTGCTTTTTTATGTTTTGCCAATTCTCCAAGCTTTAGAATATTTAATGAGAGAAAGCAAATTTGAATTTCAATACTTGCTTAGGAATATGATATTCGGGTTCTTATTTTCATTTATATTATATTTATTTATTCCAGCTATTGGACCAAGATTTACTCTCCATGAATATTCAATGATAAATAATGAATTGCCCGGGCTTTTCTTTACTGAATATATAAGAAATATGGTAGATTATGGTGGTGGAATATTAAATTTTAATTTAAACCCAAGTATCCAAGTGAATAGGGACTGTTTCCCAAGCGGGCATACTATGATGACCATTATTAATATATTTGTTGCGTTTAAATATAATAGTAAATTAAAATATCTTATTTTATTTATAGGTATAAGTCTTATTATATCAACTGTATATCTTAGGTATCATTATGTTATTGATTTAATTGCAGGGGTATTATTTGGGTATTTATCTATTAAAATTGAGAACTTAATAAATAGGAAAATACAATTAAAATAATCATTATAATATTATTGCTTTTAATTAATACTTCATTTTCTGGTTACTATAAGGTTAGCTGCGAAAAGGAAGATTTATCTAAGATAATAGTGGATTATCAAATTGATACTGAGTCAATTTCAGTTATAAATAATAAAATCTCATTTATTATTAATGAAATTGAGTATTCAGAAATTAAGAATAAATATAATATTGAATTATTATCTGAAAATCCTGAGTTTTTTCCGAAACAAAAATATAATAAGTTATTAGAAAATGGATTCGAGTTAGGCACTTATGGTAATGGATATTTTACTTTAAGTGAAATATATTCTAATTTAAATAAGCTCAAAGATAAATTTATTAAGTATAATATTCCAACCAAAATTGATACGATTGGCTACTCTATAAATAACAATCCAATAACATCGATTATTATTGGTAATATCGAAAATAACAATGGCTTGTTATTAACAAGTCTGCACCATGCTAGGGAACCAGCTAGTGCAAGTGTAGTTTGCTATTTTTTGTATGATATATTGAGTCAATTAGAAGAGGGTAAATCAGAACTAATAGATTTATTTGATAGTGCTTATATATCCTGGGTTGCTTGTGTGAATCCAGATGGGTACTTGAAAAATATAGCAAGTAACCCTAATGGTGGTGGGCTGTGGCGAAAAAATACTAAAAATATTGATGGGAATGTAGTTGGAGTCGATTTAAATAGAAATTATGGACCACAAGATTGTTGGGATTCACCTAGGGGCGGTTCAAGTACTATAACTTACAATTCCACTTATAGGGGAGATAATCCATTTTCCGAACCAGAAACACAAGCAATTAGGAATCATGTAAATAGCTATTCATTTTCAACGGCACTAAACTTCCATTCTTTTGGAAATGTAATTGTTTTACCGAGTACTAAAAATGGTGTATTGACCAAAGACTCAAGTTATTTTAAGGATGTATTTTCAAACTCAAAAGGCATTAATGAATATGTACATGGAATTGATACTCTAACATTGGCATATAAAATCAGAGGTTCTTCTGATGATTATTTAAATAGCTTATCTCCCAAAAGAATAAGAAGTGTGACTCCTGAAATTGGTGATAGAAAGGATGGTTTTTATGTCCAAAACTCCAGCGAATTAATCGAACAGTGTAAAAAAAGTTTGCCACTTATTTTTGATACATGGAAAAGTATTAATAGCTATTTAATCGTAAAATCTGATTCAATAGTTATAGATAAAAAACAAGAAGGTTTAATTAATATTAAATTTAAAAATATTGGTTTAAAACCATCAATTCAGCAAACTATATCAGTAGATTATAACTCTAAAATAGTTGAATATGAAATTCCTGCAATTAAGACAGGAGAGGAGTATTTATTGGGAATACCCCACAATTATATTTCTAAACAAAGAATTGAGCTTAGTTATCATAACGGATTTGAGGTTGCAACTTCTAATTATTTTGTATTGTATTACCCTGAAATTACAAAAGTTAACTCTTTTACTGAAAATGAGTGTTTTTTATATGATGGAAATATTATAATAAATATTGATTCAAATTATTTTAATGAAAGTAATTGCTATTCTAAATTAAATATACTTAACCCTAGGAATAATTATCAATATTTAAATTATGAAATTAAATATGCAATTGAAACAGATTTTGATTTATCTACAATTGAACTATTCAATAACCTTAAATGGGAATATTTTGAGGTTAAATATGGGATTGAGAATTATGGAGTTTTTGGTGGTTCTTCGGACACTATTCCCAAATATGGGTACCATGGATTTGAACATGACTATTTTAACGAAACCTTTGATTTATCTGAAATAAAATCTGATTTGATTGAGTTAAGAATCGGTATGTTCTCTGATAGATCTCGCACATTTGAAGGTATATCAATAAAGAATCTTGCAATTTACTCTGATAGTAATTATGATTTTACTAGTATTGTATTACCAATTAATTTAAAGGTTGAATACATTAATCAACATTTATCTATAAAAGATTATAATGGAGAGGTATTTATTTATGACATTAATGGAGTGTTAATTTTTAGCACCATTTATAATGCACCATTCCATATTGATTTAAATAAAGGTATATATTTTATTAAATTTGCAAATAATATAAAAAAAATAATTTCACTTTAATGGCTGACTACTACTATACAATAGAATCCTCCCAAAGAGCAGAATTAAAAATTGAGAAATCAAGATTTATAGCAAATGTATGCTATGCTCCTAGCCCAGAGATTGCAAAAGAGGAATTGGATAAAATTAAAGTGGAATTTTATGATGCAAGGCATAATTGCTTTGCATATAGGATTGGACCCAAAGGAATGATTTTTAGAGCCGCAGATGATGGAGAGCCAAATGGAACAGGAGGTAAGCCTATATTATTTGCAATTAAAAAATATGAACTTAGCGATATAATTGTAATTGTTACAAGGTACTTCGGCGGCAAAAAATTGGGAAAGGGTGGGCTTGCAAGAGCTTATGGAGATACTGCTGTAGAGGCTTTGAAGCTTTGCACACCAAAAAAAATTGATATTACAAGAAGAGTGAAAGTATTTTGTACTTATGAAGAAATAAATGTTATCAAAAGACTGCTCGAAGAATATGCTGTTGGCTATGACGAAATTTATACAGATAGTATCGATATAACTGCTCGAATTCCATCAAGTATGGTAGGAGAGTTTGTTAGTGTAGTAGATATTAAAACAAATGCGAAAGCAGGCACAAGGATTTTAGATCTTAATTAAAAAAATTATTAAGTGCTAATGATAATCGGCTTACTTTTATAATATTCATTTTTGATTTGATATCTATAGCTTGATCAGGAATTATTGCTTTTGTGAACCCAGTCTTTTCAGCTTCCTTTAATCTTGCTTCGATAAAAGATACTGGTCTAACTTCTCCAGTAAGGCTTAATTCACCAAAAATAATAGTTTTGGGGTTAATTGTAGAATTCCTTTCAGAGCTTACAAGAGCGGCAATTACAGCTAAATCAACAGCTGGATCATTTATATGAATACCACCAGCTACATTTAAAAAAACATCTGATTTAAAAAATTTTATCCCAATCCTTTTATCAAGAATAGACAATAGTATTTGTAAGCGTTTCTGATCATATCCAGTTGAAATTCTTTGTGGCATCGAAAACCCTGTTTCTGCAACTAATGATTGAATCTCAACAGAAATAGGTCGAGTTCCTTCCATAATTGCTGATGTTGCGATTCCCGGTTCTTCGGATTTATTTCCACTAATAAATATTCCAGAGGGATCTTTTACTTCAATAAGTCCTTTTGATGACATTTCAAAAATTCCAATTTCGTTAACTGCTCCAAATCTGTTTTTTATTGTCCTTATTATTCTATAATGTAAGCTATTATCACCTTCGAACTGAAGAACAGTATCTACAAGATGTTCAAGAGATTTTGGACCTGCAATTGCTCCATCTTTTGTAATATGTCCGATAATAAAAACTGATTTATTTAGTTTTTTTGCAAGCTCCATTAATCTATACGTACACTCTCGAACTTGTAGCATGCTTCCCGCTGGAGAACTTATTCCTTCTAAGTGAATAGATTGGATAGAATCGATTATCATAAATCCGCACTGATCGGATTTCAACAGTAATTCTATTGAATCAAGTGAATTTTCTGCTGAAATTTGGAGCTCACCCGAAACACCTGAAATTCGTTCAGCTCTATTCTTTATTTGGGCAGCTGATTCCTCACCAGTAACGTAAATCGGTTTTAAGCTTATCAAGTGAGAACACATTTGTAGCATCAAGGTCGATTTCCCAATTCCTGGGTCACCACCAATCAAAACCAAGCTACCTGGTACAATTCCACCGCCGAGTGTTCTATCAAATTCGGATATACCAGTTGTAGAACGTTTAAAGTCACCATCTTCAATATCTTTCAGCTTGGTAACGTTTGCTTTTGTACTTTGTAATTTAAGGGTTTTAGTATCTTGAGTAAATTCTTTTAAAGTTTCCCATTCATTACAATTGGAGCATTTGCCAACCCATTTGGCAGACATATATCCACAATTTGTACATTTGAATGAACTTTTTGATTTCATTAGTCTTCGGTTGGTTCTTCGATTATAGTTTCTTCGCCAGTTTCATCACCGAAAAGAGCCTCTACAAAATATGTAGGATCAAAAGGTTGTAGATCTGTGATTTTTTCACCAACTCCGATATATCGAACTGGTATTTGTAGTTCATTCGCAATAGAAATTACTACACCACCTTTTGCTGTTCCGTCTAGTTTTGTTAGAACAATCCCACTGATACTGGCAACTTTGGAAAATTCTTTTGCTTGTTGAATTGCATTTTGTCCAGTTGTTCCATCTAAAACTAAAAACACTTCGTCAGTTCCAGTTGGTTTTAATTTTTTAATAACTCTTGTGAATTTTTCAAGTTCATTCATAAGATTCATCTTGTTGTGAAGCCTACCTGCTGTATCGATTAAAACAATATCAATATTTTCATCAATTGCTTTTTTCACAGAATCAAAAACTACTGATGCTGGATCAGCTTGATTTTTACCTTCGATAACCTCAACTTGTGCTCTTTCTGCCCAAACCTTAAGTTGTTCATTTGCAGCAGCTCTGAATGTATCTGCGGCAGCAACAAGTACACTATGACCTTTTTCTTTGTAGTTATTAGCTAATTTACCAATTGTGGTTGTTTTACCTGTTCCATTAACTCCAATCATCATAACAATTTTAGGAGTATTTTCTTTGTTGATTACAAAATCGGCATCATCATTTTTGGAGGGAGATTCAATCAATAAATTATGAATATCATCTTTGAGAAATTTATAAATATCTTTTGAATTTTCAGTTTTTTCAGTTTTAACTCTTTCTTTTAGCTTGCCTATTAGCATTTCACTAGTCTGAACGCCAATATCAGAAGTTATTAGAATATCTTCTATATCACTTAATAAAGATTCATCAATTTTTCTTGAACCTAACAAAGATAAAATTGAATTGGAGAAACTTTTACGAGTCTTTTTTAGTCCTTCTTTAAGTCTATTAAACTTTAGAACTTCGCTAGTCTTTTTAATAGAACCAGTAATTGACTCAGTTGCTTTTTCAACCGTACTAGTGATTTTTTTCTTAAACCTATCAAAAAATCCCATTACGTTACTTCTCCAGTTTTCTTAATTGCATTAAATAAATATGACATAAGACTTGCAAACATAAATAATGTTGCAATACAATATACATAGAATTGGTATTGCAATTTATAAAAAACGGACAACAAAATTGTAACAACAATTACATTTAGAGTAATCTTACCAAATAAATTTGCTGAGAGTACAACTTTATATTTGTTTTTTACAAAAATACCAGCTGATAAAATAATCAAATCTCTCAAGATGATGGCAATACCAAACCATATAGGAATTTCTTCTTTTATCATTAATACTATTCCCGTAATAATTATTAATGTTTTATCTGCAATTGGATCTAAAATCTTACCAAGCTCAGTTATTTGATTGAACCTGCGAGCAAAAAAGCCATCTAGAAAATCTGTAATTGCAGCTATTAGTACATAAATAAATATGTGCAATTGCTCATTGTTCCAAATAGCAAATGATAGGGGAATTGCGATAAATAACCTAGTTAGACTAAGTAAATTTGAAATGTTCATCTAAATACCTGACCTTTCCATTTAACCTTGGAATTGAGCAGGAATGTTGGGCTTATTAGTTCTAAAATTAAAAAAAATGGAACACCAATTAAAATATACTTTTGCAGACTAAATAGATTGAATTTCCGTAGTGCTGGAATCATCAAACTTGCATCAAATGCGATTCTTGAAATTAAAAGTAAAGATAAAAGAAAATAGTTGTTTTCAAGAATGCAAAAAATTCCTCCAACCCAAATAGATAGAGATGTGATAACAAATAAAAACGCCTTAAATCCTAATGATTTTCCACCGACAGCCCATCTATGTTGCTGTTTTATGTAATCGCCAATACTACTAATAGGATTAGTCTTTACTTCTAACATTGGGTCGCAGGGGTAAGATATTTTAAAATTATTTTTGTGAAATTCTTGAAGAAGAGCTAAATCCTCTGTGACAGAAAAACTTATTTCTTTGTAACCACCAGTTTCAAAGTAGCAACTTCTCTTGAATGATTGATTATTTCCATAACATCCAAGAAGATAATTCATACCGGCACTTCCTGATGCCATACAATTCATGTAGAACCATTGCAACTCTTGTAGCTTATCAAAAACTGACACTGCATTAATAATTGAAAATGAAGCCACCATATCAGCTTTTTCGGTATTAAACACATTTACTAAACCACTTATCCAAGTTTTAGTAACAGTACAATCGGCATCAGTCATTAGTACTAACTCATTTTTGGCATGAATCAAGCCCTGATGAATCGCCCCAGCTTTTCCAGGAATATTGTCCTTTGCCGATTCGTTTGTTATGTTTACCAATTCAATATTTAAATTTAATTTTTGTTGTGACCTAACAATTGCTTCTGTGTTGTCTGATGATCTATCGTTTATAACTATGATCTGAACTTTACTTGATGGATATTCACAGTCTAGGATAGATTTGAGGCAGGATTTAATGTTTGATTCTTCATTTCTTGCTGGAATAATTATACTAACATTTTGTGAAAAGTCTTGTTTTGATATTACAAGTTTTCTATTTTTCCTAAGACCAATGATAAAGAATACCGACCTAATGAGGAAAAGTAGAATAGCGATAATTACAATAAAATATGACATTAGTATTTACTACAAGATTTAACTGTCACAAAATTAGTTAATAAATTATTAATAGGGGTATTTGTTGTCAAAATCAACAAGTGTTAATTTACTATCTGGGAATATCCACTCTAGCTTCAGACAACTAGCCTTGCCATTAGCTTTTAGCTTTCTACTTTACCAAATGAATGGTATAGTAGATAAGTATTGGATTAGTTTCCTTGGTGATAAAGAAATTGCCGCTATTGGCGTTAGTGAGCAAATGAGGCTAATGGTTTTTACATTAGGTATTGGTTTTGCAATAGGTACAGGTGTTGTAGTCGCCAGAAGAATTGGTGAAGGAAAACATGAGGAGGCAAACCATACTGCTAATCAAGCTATTGTAACTATGTTTTTTTATGCCATAGCTATTTGTTTATTGTTTTATTTTAACATGAGAAATTTACTTGATTTATTTGGTTTTACTGGCGAAATACAAGATTATTCTGTTAATTATCTTAAAGGTATTTTATGGGGAATTCCATTCAATTTTTTAATTTTCCAAACCAATGCTATTATTAGATCTACTGGTAATACAAAATACGCAATGATAATTATATCGCTAACCATTCTAATCAATGCTGTTTTATCACCATTATTAATTTTTGATTTTATATTTGAAGGTGGTTTGGGTGCTTTTGGTGCCGGGATTGCTACCTCTATTGCTCAAATCTCAGGCTTAATGATTTCTATTATTCTGATTTCAAAAGGTTACACAAATTTAAATTTCAAATTTAAAGGTTTTAAGCTAGATTTAAGCTTAATAAAACGAATCACGTTGAGAGGTATACCATCAACCTTGCAATATTTATCTCTATTTTTTAATAGAATGGGTATGTTCGTTGTTGCAAATATGATTGGTGTGGAAACAGTGACTTCATATACTTTAGGATTGAGTTTTGACCTGTTTGTTTTTATGCCAATATTTGGTGCTGGTGTAGCTATGGAAATTATAGCAGGGCAGAATAGGGGTGCTAATAAAATTGATAGAATCTTTAAATACTTTTATTCTGGTTTGTTACAAGTTTCTGTAATTATTATACCAATGGTTGTAGGAGCATATTTTTACAGTGATTTATTTTCTAAAATATTTACAAATGATCCAAACATTATTCTACAGACCTCAGAGTACATTGCTATTACATCATTATCCTACATATTTTTTGGTATAGGAATCTTTTGTACACGTGTTGTGAGTGGAGCTGGAGATACTTGGATGAGCTTTATTATGTACTCGTCTGTTTTATTTATTATCCAGCTGCCTCTATCGTATATTCTGGTTAAGTATTATGATTTTGGTTTTGCTGGAGTATACTGGGGAGTGTTTATATCTTATGTGCTTTTTGCAATTATTGGCTTAATCCTATTATATTCAAAGCGTTGGCTACGTATTAAATTATAAAAGTTACCTTTTCTTTAAAAAAAATAAAAATATTTTAAAAAATCTTGAGACGAATTTTCCTTTTTTGTGTCTATACTAAGTAAAGGAAGTTAATAAGGTGAAAAAGTAAATTTTAATTCCCTTAGTGTGTAACTTTCTTAACACATTTTTGAATAAAAAGTTGGAAAAAAAAATCTTGTTTCATAAATTGTTTAATTGAACATACTACTAAATGTAAAAACAAATTGGAAAAAGATGAATATTGAAAACTCAACGATTCTAATACTTGGTGGATGGGGTCTTGTAGGCTCGGCAATCTCAAGAAAAATTATTGAGCATAAACCGAAAAAAATCGTTATTAGTTCTTTGAAAAAAATTGAAGCTGAAGAAGCAGTTCAAGATTTGAAATCAGAATTTGGCAATAAAGGTATTGAATTCGTTGCAGATTGGGGAAATGTTTTTACCCGAACAGAATGGAAAGATGAACCTTATGGTAAGTTACTTTCAGATTCTGAAACTAGAATGCAGATTATTCAGGACACTTTTTCTGAATTAACTGAGAAAATAAAACAAGAATCATTTTTATATTCAATGTTAAACCATCACAAGCCAGATTTGGTAATCGATTGTATAAATACTGCAACTGGAATAGCTTATTTAGATATTTACAATAGTTCTTTAAGTGTAATTGAAGATTTCAATAACGACAAAATGTCTAAAGAGAATATCGAGAAATTAATGTCTAGTACATATATTCCTCAATTAATAAGACATATTCAGTTATTGGGTGAAGGTTTTGAAGCAGCTGATACTGATACTTATATTAAAGTTGGTACTAGTGGAACTGGAGGAATGGGGCTTAATATACCTTATACTCATAGTGAAGAAAGACCATCAAGAGTGTTGATGTCAAAAACGGCAGTAGCTGGAGCACAATCATTATTGATGTATCTGATGGCTAGAACTCCTGGTAAAACAAAAGTTAAGGAAATCAAGCCTACAGCTACAATTGCTTGGAAAAAAATAGCTTTTGGTGAAATAAAGAAAGGTGGAAAAGCTGTTTCTTTGTTCGATCAATTGCCAACGAATGCTAAAAAAGTTTCAAACACATTCGACTTTTCAGATGATACTGATGTACAAGATACTGGTAATGTGCTTAAATCTGTGTATATTGATACTGGTGAAAATGGCATTTTCTCAAAAGGTGAATTTGAAACTATTAGTTCATTAGGTCAAATGGAAATTGTTACTCCAGAAGAAATCGCAGATTTACTAGTTTTTGAAGCAACTGGTGGGAATACTGGAAAAGATGTTATTCAAGGCTTAGATGCATTTACAATGGGGCCATCATATAGAGGTGGTTACTTAAGAAATAGGGCTATAGAGGAGCTCACTGAACTTGAATCGAAGCATAGTGAAGCTGTTGCATTTGAATTGCTTGGACCACCAAGACTTTCAAAGTTGCTGTTCGAAGCTCACATTTTGAAATTGTTATTTGAAAATTTTGAGAATATAATTGCTACAAGTGCTGAAGAAATCAGCCAAAAAGCTAATGAATTACTAAGTGCAAATAGTTCTTTGAGACAACAAATATTATCAATAGGGTTGCCTATTTTACTCAACGATACAGATTATTTAAGAGGGAAACTTGTAAAAATCCCTGTTAATAGACCAGGCACAAATTTAGAAATGTCTAAAGAAAATGTAAACAAATGGTGCTACGATGGTTGGGTAGATATAAGAAAAGAAAATTTTGAAGAATGGAAAGAAAGGCTTACCCAGATTATGGAAGAAGCCAAATCAATAAAGGGTGATATTAGTGGGTCGAGACATTATTACACTACTTTACACTGGAAAGAATTTGATAAAATAGACGAAGGGAAAATTGCAGCTTGGATCTTTGAAAAACAAGACAAAGGCTGGAGATTTAAAAGATAAATATGAAGAATACAACTAATACAAAACTAATTTTTTTAACTAATTATAGGAGAGCCTTATGAGAAGGTTTATACCTCTATTAATAATTGCAGGTATCCTACTTTCTGGAAAACTCTATTCGCAGAATCAAGAGTTTGTAGAATGTATGATAAAGGCAAAAAGCTGTATCCCGATGGGGACTGTACCAGCTCCGTTTCAGGAGTTGCAAGCTGATTTCGAAGGAACATTAAATGTTCGTTGGGATCACGACGAACCAGCAATATCGACTGGTTATTACTTCGTTACTAATGAAAGTTTAGTTAACGATTTTTGGAGACCAAAAGCTTCTGATTACTTAGCAACAGAATCTAATGGTGTTATTGACGACAAATGGATTACAATAACTCAAGGTCCAAGATTAAAGGACAAAGAGTATTGGGATGATCCATTACAAAATACTGAAGGTGGATATTGGTTCTTTAGAAACCCTGCTTCAAACGGCGGTGATGTTTTTGATCCTGATCCAAATGCAGTAATTGATTCAACTGATGATGCAATTGCTGGTCCAATGAGACTCGGTTTACCTGGTGGATTTAGATTTAATGGTATCAGATATGATTCATTTTATGTATCTACTAATGGTTTAATTGCTTTAACTAACAGAAGATACATTTATGCTGCTGATGGAAACAGAAGAGTAGATACTAAAACTGGAGATGCTTATGATAGAGAATCTATGGATTGGTATCAAGTAAATCAAGTAGGAAGACAAAGAAGTGGAGATGGTCTTAATGATGCAACTCCTGATGATTATGGTTACAGATATGCTGTTTTAGCTAATAATCCTAATAATGCTACTGCTGGTATTAGACAAAGAGGCGGTACTTTAAATTCAGTATCAGCTGCTTACCGTGCTGCTGTAATTGCTCCATTTTTTGGAGATATGCACTTATCACAATATGCTAGATCAGGTGGATTTATCGATCCTCATGGTAAGGTAATGTACAGAAGATCTGATGATGCACAAAAATTATACATCTCAATCTTTAATATGGCACCAAAAGCTGGTAATGGTGGTAACGGAACTAGATTAGCTTCACCTTGTGGACCTTATAATAGTGACCTTGGACAAACAACAGCTACAGCTGATTTAAGATTTGGTAATCAAAACTATACATCTGCAACTTCTCAGATTATTTTAAGTAATACAGATAGTTCAGTAACAATTATTTATTTCCAATTTTTGGGTAATGTGCAAGTTGGATTTTGCCAGACAGATGCAGTATCTGCTTTCAGATATAATACTACTGCTGGTGTAAGTGGTTATGCAAGACATGATAACTTTAACAGAAAACCTGCTTCTGAGGATGCAACTCCTGAATACCAACAATATACTCACCACTGGATAAGAGGAGCTCCTGCTGATTCACGTCCAGGTCGTCCTTATCCAAGAACTCAGCTTGCTGTTAAATATAAGCAATGGCAAAATACATTAAGAGTAGCTGATATTCAGTATAGAGTTAGAAACCCATTAATCACACCTTTCCCAGATTTAAGTTTTTCTCAAGATGTGAAAACAACTGAAGTGAATAACTATGAATTACTTGCTGGAGAGGAAAGAATTGGTGCAATTCAACCAGTTGCTCTTATTCAAAACTTATCAAATGATATCCAAGGTTCTAGAGGTCAAAATTTTGTTAAGCAAGATTTAGAATTTAGAGCAAGATTTTCAATCAAAAATCAAGCTTCTGGAAGAACAGTATTTCAAAAATTAACTGTAATAGATGAAATTTGTTTATCTTTACCTGAAGCTGATTTAATTGAATGTTCTGGTGATCCAGATGTAAGAATTAGACTTGTTGAAGTTGAACTTGATGGTGGTGATTATACTGCTACAGAATATATTTCAACTGATGACGATCCAGCTGCACAATTCCAATTCCCAGGTGATGGTACTAATACTACTTCTGGTGACCCTTTAAATGGTGTTCCTTCTTATGGTTTTGTGAAAGTTAATTTCCCTCCATTTGAGCCATCAGAATTTGTTGATGATCACATTGGTAGATTGAAAGCATTCGTAATTGCTGTTCCTCAGACTCCTGAAGGAGATTCATTTGGTGATGAATGGCCATTTGATGATACAACTAGCGTAAACTTATTTGTATTAAGAAGACTAAACTCATTTTATGATGATGGTACTGAATTCCACTTAATTGATGGTGTTCCAATGCCTTCAGTATGGAAATGGGTAAATATTGATGCACAAATGGCAAATGGTGAGCAAGTTTCTAAGCACCCATTACCGCCAAGAGGTACATTTAACGCACAATTTGTTGAAGAACCAATTGAAAAATCATGGTTGCCTGACAAAATTGATCAAGCAAAAGCTTATACAATTCAATCACCTGTAATTAAAATGAACAGATTAACATTAGGTGGTGGAGAGCCAGCTACTAATCCTGGTGGTGATGAAATAAGATCATTCCCTATTGATATGAGAGGTAGAGAAAACTCTGTACTTTCAATTTCAGTTCAAAGAACTACTTATGTTGATGATTGGGAAAGAGGATGGTCTGATGCTAGAATGGTTGGTCCTGAGCCAAGAGTTCTATTAAACGGTAACGACTTAAACCCTTATACTGATGGAAGATCTGCTTCACAAAGACCAGATGAAATTGTTGTTGAATTGGCTAATAACTTCGTATTAGATCCTAATGAAAAACTATTCCATGTAACTAATATTGATGACAAACAATGGAGAACTCACTTTAGAAGAGACGGTGCTGACACTGAAACTAATATGCCTGCTCTAGGTTTATATGGTGCTGGTGGTTACAGAGTTGGTTTCTTGGAGTCAGATCCTGATTCATCATTAGCTATGAATACTGGTGCTGATTACAATGGTCTTAGACCTAATAGATATGACGATGGTATTGATGAAGAATACCAAAAATTCTTTGTTTCTATCCCTGATACCTTTGTTAACTTCCCTAATGAAGTTGCTGAAAACTTTAGATTCAGAGTAAGAGTAATGGCTAACAATGATCAAAAGCCAGTAATCCCTTCTATTCCTGATGATGATGATGATTTCTATGTTGATAACGTAAAAATCTTATTTGAAGATATTGAAGCAACAGATATTGAAGTATCTGCAGTTAAAGTAAAATGGCCTTACACTAGAGTTCCTGCAACTCAAGCTACAGCTGTTCCAGTTGAAGTTAAGGTAACAAATAACACTTCAACAATTGCACCTTCATATTTGATAAAACTTGAAATTTTCAAAGGTCAAGGTAACGGCTTTGATTCAAAACCGATTTACTGTCGTATATCTCAAGTATCTACACATAATCCAAGAGTATCAATTCCATTTTCAATGCCATCATTCAATGCTAAAGATGCTGGTCCAGGTGCTTATAGACTAAGAGCTATAGTACAATTGCCAGGAGATTCTGATAAGGATAGTAGAAATGATACTACTTATTACGACTGGTCTGTTGAATTTGGTGATGACTTTGCATACGATCCAATTGGCAACCCAACTAATGATGTTTCTGGTGAGTTGAATAAACCATTAGGAAGAGGGTTAAACTTCTTTGGATCAGCAAGTGGTGGGAATTTTGCTTACGCTTACGATAACGTTCAGAATGCAGCTGGTGTAACTGGTGGATCTGGATCAGGTCAAGTTGCAATGAAATTTGTTCTTACAAATGCTGATACACTTTATGGTTACAAAGCATTCTTTGGTACATTGAATCAAGCAAGAGATGATATTCAATTCTCATTATTTAGTGGAGATAATACTCCTGGTCAATTAATTGCAGAAGGAAACCTTGTAAGATTAAGAGGTCAAAGTGATATAGAAGTTGATGCTAATGGTGAGCCACTTGTATCTTTTGACGAATATGTTGACTACAGAATTCCTAATGGTAATGGAATAGTATTACAACCTGGTAGCTACTGGATTGCTCTTGCTCAACTTGGTGAAACAGGTTTAGAACTTGCAGCTTCGAAAGCAAGAGGTGGTATGAGAATTACTAATGTATATTTACAGTTCCCTGATCCTCCTGGAGCATCTGGTATTCACTTAAATATTCATAAAGACTTTAGAACCTTAAACGCTACAGGCGATAGATATGTAAATGATAACTTATTTGCTTTTGAGAACTCTAAAGGTTCAAATCAGTGGAATCAATTTATGCCAACTGTTGGTAATCCTGGTTATGCTCACCTTCACCACGTAGGTAGATCTCCTGTAGATAACTATACATTTACAATGTCAAGAGGATTCTGGATTCCACTTTTAAGACCTTACTTTGGTGAAAAAGAATTTGGAACTAATCCTGAATATCAAGAGTGTATAATAGTCCCTGTTGAATTAGCTTACTTTAATGGTAACCCAATTTCAACTGGTAATGAACTATATTGGGAAACAAAATCAGAAACTGATAGTAAAGGATTTTATATTGAAAGAAAATTACACTCAGAAACTGGTGAGCAAAGTTGGGTTAAACTTCCTAATTTTGTTGAAGGTAGAGGTGTTGGTTCTTATGCAGGTACAACTCAGTATGATTACTTAGATTCTGATGTTAATCCTAATGTTGCATACGACTACAGATTAAGACAAGTTGATATTGATGGTAGTTTTGATTGTCATTCTTCAGGTATTGTTACTTTGGAATGGACACAAAACATGGATTTATCTGTAACAACAGAAGCATATCCTAATCCATTTACTGAATCAACTAAATTTACTATTCACAACCCTGAAAACGATTTCGTTACTGTTGAGATATTAGATCTTTATGGTAATGCAGTTGCTACTTTATTAAATGCTCAGACTGCTCAAGGCCCTATTAGTCTTGATTGGGATGGTAGAAACCAAACAGGTAATAAAGTTGCTCAAGGTACTTACATTTATAGAGTTTCTACTTCTAACGGCGTAATTAGTAACAAAATTAATTACTTAGTTAAATAATAGATTCTTCTATTACAACAATCTAAAAAAGCTCCAAGTTTATACTTGGAGCTTTTTTTATTTTAATTAAAATGAATGTTTTTAAACTAATATTCTGGGTAGTCTGTGGCTTAATGATGTTGTAATTTCATAAGGAATAGTACCTTGATATTCTGCCAATTCGTAAACGGTAATTTCTTTGCTGTTTGACTTACCTATAAAAATAACTTCATCACCTAGTTTGACTGGGTCTACTCCAACATCAATAATTATCAAATCCATACTTATATATCCTGCAACTTTATAGTATTTGTCATTTATGATAACTCTCATTTTGTTAGATAGATTTCTTGATAATCCATCTGCATACCCAATTGGTATGATAGCTAAATATCCATCTGAATTAGCATGAAAATTGAAATTATAACCGCAAGTTTCACCCTTTCTTATTTCTATCATATGATGTACATTTGATTTTAATGTTAAGACTGGCTTTAAACCAACACTTTCTGCCAAAGTTGAATTACTAAGCAGCCCATAACTGGTAATACCAGCTCTGTATAAATTAAATACTGTTTGTTCCTCACTATCAGGATAATTAAATAAAGATGAGGAATTATGAATGTGAATTTTAGGAATATTAAAGCCATTAGATTTTAACAGAAATAGAGATTTTTTAAATTGATTTATTTGATATGTATTAAACATATTATCAACAACATCAGATGCCGCAAAGTGAGAAATCAATCCTTCGATTTTTAAATATTTAAGGGTTGATAAATATTTAGTAAATTTTAGTATATCTTCAGGTCTTTTGCCTTCTCTATTCATACCAGAATTTAAAAAGATATGTACTTTAACAGTTTTATTTAAAGCTTTTGCATGTTCATTTAATAGAAAAGCTGTTTCTTCCTCGGCAATTGTTGTTTCAAGATTACAATTAATAATATCTTTAATATCATAATTTAAAGGTGGTGTAAGTAACATAATATCATTGGTATAACCAGAATTTCTAATTTCTATTGCCTCTTCAAGGTAAGCGACAATTACCATTCTACAATTAAGCTCTTGATAAATTCCAGATAGAAGGTTTGCACCATGCCCATATGCATTAGCTTTGATAACAGGAGCTATTTCCATATTATTAGCATGTTTTTTGATAATGTTATAATTATCGATAACATTAGATTTAGAAATTAGAATTTGTGAATCTCTCATAATTAAGGTTTTAAGTGAAATTACCGATATTAGTATAGAGTATAAATGTACAGATTTAATACCAAAAATCAAGAAAATTAATGAAAAAATATATATTAAGTATAATAATAACCATTACCTTATCAGCTTGCTCTACTAGGACAAACATGAACGGTTGTCCTGAAGAAACTCTTGATGGAAGTATAAATGTAAATTCCCAACATTCAGAAATAGATCCAATCTTTTTTAATGGAAATCTTTATTTTACACAAGAATATCTTGATGATGATAACTATTCAGAAATACTAAAATTATCTAACCCACTGAGTGAAGATAATAAACTAGTAAAGATTACAGAGTTAGATTTTCCAGATTTAAAAATTATTGGTACACCAAGTTATTATAATAACCTTGAAACTGGCTTTTTAGAAGTTTATTTTTCTGCTATTAATACAGTCCAAAATAATAAGAATAAAGATATTTATTTCGCCTATGGGAATGAATTTAAATTTAACTATCCTACTGCTTTAAATGAAATTAATTCAGATTTCAATGAATCAATGCCTAAAATAAGTAATGATGGCAAAACATTAGTTTATGTTTCAGATAGTAATTATGACTTAACAGGTTCAGATATTTATTTAACAACAAATACAGATGGCAAATGGAATCCGCCTATTCTTATGTCTGATAATATTAATTCTAAATACGATGAACTTTATCCAAATATTAGCCCTGAAGGAGATTTATATTTTGTATCAAATGGGTACACAGACCTAAATAATTATGATTTAATCAAAGCAGAAAAAAAGGGGTATAATTACTGGTCTTATGGTCAATTGCTACCTTATCCATTTAATACTGAGTACGATGAACAAGGCTTTGATTTTGATGATAGAGAAATCTATATTTCTTCAAACCGTGCTGGTGGATGTGGCAATTATGATTTATTTAATTTTCAGAGATGTAGAACAGGTAAGGTTATCCTAAATATTTCATCAATTAATTCAAACTATAAACCAGTAGGTAAGCTAGAAATCTACTCGGAAGATCGACTAATTAGTGTATTACAGATTGATGATAATGGAACATCACTTGACCTTACACCCGGCAACTATTATTTTGAATTTACTTCAAAGTGTTTAAGCAATGGAATAATCAAAGAAAATTTTACAATCCCATGCGATGAAGAATATGAATATGAATATAATTTAGATATTAGTATCCCAGAGCCACAAATAGGAAATTTTAGCTTTGAAGAATATAATATTCCCTTTTTTGTAGGTGGCTACTTCATTCCAAACACTAGCAAAAATCTAGAAAATTTGAAATTGAAGTTTAAATATAATCAAATGGATGCTGATTCAGTTTCCTTTGTAGAGAATCCAAAAAATGAATATGATGAATCATCACTTAAAGTAGATGAGGCTTTATCTAAAGCATTAGACTTTTTGCAAACTAAAGTTGATAATCTTGCAAGTGAATGTTCTAATTCTCAAGAGATTGTGAAAGTACAAGTAGTTGGTTTTTCTGACCCTAGACCACTCGCCAAAAATTCAAAATACTTTGGGCCTACAATAAATGATAAGTATTTTAATTTTAATGCTCCTAATGGAATATCGCTTGATAATAAATTATTATCAAAGTTAAGGGCTTATTATACAGCAAAATATTTTGAAAACGAGTTAAAGAAAAATCCAAATTATAGCTCAGTATCTTTCAGATTTGTTTGGGAAATTCGGGGTCTTGGCGTTGACCCCTATAAAGGAACAACTTATGATTTCAATAGGAGAGTAAAAATTTCTATTGAAAGTGTCATAAATTAATATTTGACAAAGGATTTGGTTCCAATCTTAGTTTTGATAAAATATTTTCCAGTATTTAATTTAGAAATATCAACTCTACCATTAGCTTTGCCTTTAAAGAATATTTTTCCCATTGCGTTATAAATAATGACCTGATCTAGATAAGATTCACTAGTTATATTTATATATGTATCAGCTGGGTTAGGATAAATTTCAAAAAGCTCATCGTTATTTACAGAATTTGTCCCCCTTGTAACAATTAATTCACCGTTTAAATCAAATGGGTCCGACCATATAGGATTTGTATATACATCATTTCCAGATAAAGTTTTTAAAAAACTAATAATGTCATTTTTTTGATCTTCTGTCATATTTAATTTCTGTGGATTGCCTTGTGGTCTTAACCTGTTATCTAGATTTGGATTGTTTATTTCAGAACTTACATCATTATAATTTTCTAATGAAGCATCCATTGATATACCAGTGTGCATTAGTGGAGAGTTTAATTCACCATTATTATTAAATATATCCCTTAAGCTTGGCGATCTTGTTACATCAAAATCAGGTTCTTCAGTAAAGGATTCGATTACCCCATTGTTTCTTGATCTAGGATCAATATCAAATTCGGGAGGAGTGTGACAACCAGCACATCCAAATCCACCACTTACATGCTCACCATTTTGGTTGAATTGTGGAGGTATCATAAAGAGCATTCTTCCCATATTTTCACTTTGAGTGTAGTTAGGAAAGTTTAAGTTATCGTTAGCTACTAAAATTCTATTATCATCATATTTTGAATCAAAACTAATAATGCTTCTTACAAATTGTGAAAGAGCATTTTGAATTCTACTTTCTGTAATAGTTGAATTACCATAGGCCTCTGTAAATAAAGTTTGATAATATTCTAATTGTTCTAACTTACTAATTAAGCTATCTAAGTTAGGATCTCCATCACTACCACTAAAGCCCATTTCAATATGGTCTTGAATTGGTTGGCTTGTTTGCTCTTCAAGTGAGCTCGCTCTCTCGTCCCAAAAGAAATTTTCTTCATCTGAAAATCTTGAATTTATTAGTCTCATTGAATGACGACCAGTAGTTCCTGCAACACCTTCGCTTGCAATTTCTTTATCGGCAAATGCATCCTGTTGGTTGTGGCATGAAGCACAAGCAACTGTATTATCAACTGACAAATTCTTATCATAGAATAATACCCTGCCTAAGGTAGCTCCAATATTAGTAATCATATTGTTATTAGGAGTATTATCTTTACGGATATAAAGAGGAATATCTTGATCTTCGTAATTAGGGAGGTTTTCTAAATCAATTATTCCGTCATTTTCAACAATGGAAAACAAGGAGTAACTTAAAAAGGAAAAAAATGCTAGTATTATAAATTTCTTCATAATCTTTACCTATAAATTAAATATTTGATGTATAAGTTAGAAACATTAAAGCCTAGAAGGTTTAAAATAAATATGGAATTTATTTGTCTCAATTGTAACTAATTAAGATAACTATGTGTCTAAATGCTATCTTTCACAAAATAACTAAATAATATGATAAAACTAAATTTACTACTTATTCTTTTTGGAACATTACTATTTTCTCAGGAAGAGGAATGGATTGAGATGGAATCGCTACCTGCTAGCGCTTCAGTTCGTCATCACCCGATAACATTTTCGCTTAATGGTTATGGATATTTGCTTGGTGGTTCCACACCAGATGGCTCCATGCTCGCTGACTTTTACAAATACGACCCAGTAACAAATGAGTGGACTTCCCTTGGCAATTACCCTGGTCCAGGTCGAGGGTTCGGATATGGTGTTTCTTATAACGGAAAGGCTTATGTTGGAATGGGGATTATACAAGAGGGTGCTCAACAAGGTTATGGCAATGATTTATGGGAATTTGATCCAACAACCGAACAATGGACTCAACTTGCTCCATTAGATCCATTAAAAGGGAGATATCATCCAGCTTTTATAGCTGCGAATGGAAAGATTTTCACGGGTGCTGGAGCGGGTCTTTTAAATGCAACTACACCATCAAATTTGAATGATTGGTGGGAATATGATATTGAAACTAATGTATGGAGAGAGCTTCCAAATATTCCTGGGCCACAGAGACACCATCCATTTTATTTTGGCATAGGTAACGATGCTTATGTTGTTTGTGGACATGGAAGCGATTTTGTAACAAGTTCATCTACTGGAAATAATGTTCAAATTTATAATGATGTGTATAAATGGGATTCAGAAACTGAACAATGGGAAACTCTTAATGACTTTCCAGGTGAAGGTAGAGTTGCCGGTACCCAATTTTCATATAATGGGAAAGGTTATCTGCTAAGTGGAGAGGGAGAAGATCATCAGTTGCTAGAAGAAGGTGAGATGTGGGAATTTGATCCAGAGTTCAATGAATGGACAAAATTAGGAGCACATGCTGGAAATTCAAGATGGGCACCAGGTAATTTTATTATCGAAAATCAATTGTATTTAACTTCTGGAAGATCAAATTTTAGAGGTCAAGCCGACGTTTATGAAAAAGATTTATGGATGTATGAACTACCAGAATTAATCAATTCAATTGAAAATGAAGATCAATTAGCAATTGAGTTATATCCTAACCCAAGCTCTGATTTTATTTCTTTAAAAGGATTAAATTCTAATACAGATATTGAAATTCTAAATCCTAATGGTAAAGTTGTATTTTCGGGTAAATACAAAAATCAAATTAATATTAAAGAGTTTGCAGATGGAGTATATATTATAAATGCGAATATTAATAACAAAACAATCAGCAAATCATTTGTAAAAACAAGCAATTAAGACTTTAGATTAATATTTAAGAACAAAAAAAAGCGGCTAATCACATTAGTCGCTTTTTTTATAAAGCATTGGAATATATACTGATATTAACATTAATTCGGAAATATATAGGCGGGTTGTTTAACTCTGAATTATCAAAAAAAATTGTATAGAAATCTATTTCTGGGCTAAGGCCTAGAGAAAAATACTCATTAAAGAAAAATTCACCAAAAATTCCTGCTGATAATAAGGAATATCTTTGTGTTCTATAAGTAACACCCTCAAAATCACTTTTATGATCTAAAATATAATAGTTTACAAAAGTATTTGCATAAAATCTAGCTCTTCCAGACTCCCAAATTTTAACATAAGCACCACCTGAAATTGTATAAGAATCTTTTCTTAAATCTATTCCTTCGATTGTACCAGAAAATCTAGAGTAATTAGAACGTAAGGCTAATGTAAAATCACTCAACTCTAATCCTAGCTCAATACCAAATAATGAACCTGGGGAATATTCTGGAATGAAGTCAGGACCAAAGAGTCCACCTCCATTAGTACTAAAAAATTCCTCCTGGAAAATGTGATAGGCTGATCCAGTGCTAATTGTTAATCTGTGTTTTGCTTTTGAAATATCAACATCTTCAAGTGATAAGATATTTCCGCAAAATATTAAAACTAATGCTATTAATATCTTCATTTTCTATAAGTATAATGTGCATTTGCTTGAGCTTTTGGCAATATTGTAACATCTGCTAAGTTGACATGATCTGGCTGACTACTCATAAAATAAATTGTTTCAGCAACATCTTCTGGTTTTAAAGGTTCTAGTCCTTGATAAACATTTTTGGCTGCACTTTCAGAGCCTTTAAGCCTCACAAGTGAAAACTCAGTTTCTACCATACCAGGGTTTATACTAGAAACTTTAATATTATGTTGAATCAAATCTTCTCTCATACCTTCAGTTAAAGCTCTAACTGCATATTTTGAAGCACAATAAACATGTCCTTTGGGGTACACATTATAACCTGCTATTGAACCGACATTTATAATATGACCAAAATTTTGAGATACCATTTTCTCTGATACTATTTTTGAAATATAGAGAAGTCCCTTAATATTTGTATCGATCATTTGCTCCCAATCATTTACATCAGATTTTGGAAATTCATCAAAACCAGCTGCAAGTCCAGCATTGTTAAGAAGTAAATCTATATTTTGCCATTCATTTAATAGAGATGAAATGTTGATTTCAGTTTCTTTATTAGATCTAATATCAAAATTAAGTGTCTTAACTTCGATTTCAAATTCGTTTTCAATATATTCAGATAATTCTTCTAAATTTTCTTTTCTGCGTCCAGTTATTGCAACATTGTAGCCCATTGATGCAAACTTTATGGCACTGGCTTTTCCAATTCCTGAACTTGCGCCTGTAATAATTATATTTTTACTCATTTTTAGGTTGATTCCTTATACTTGTTTCAACAAATTATGAAAATTATTTTTTATTTGCATGATACAGCCGAAACCAATTAAGAAAAAAACTAGATTTAGTAATTATTAATAAAAATAGATAGATTGGCTTGATTTATGCTTTATTTTATTTGAATAAAAATCTCAAAAAACAATGATAAAAAATCCAATTAAAATATTAATTGCATACTTGCTTATAATTACAAGCTTCGACTATGTGATGGTAGCACAAACTGATGCAAGCCCAGCAAACTGGTTATTCCCAGATGGAAACCCTAACGCAACAAAGCTTGTTCCTTTTGCTTCAGATTCACAGAATATTAGAAATTTTAATATAAAATGGTCATCATCAGCCATATCTGGAGATATTACTCCTTTAATTGGGAATATTATTGTACAAGAGAAGCTTTTCCCAGAATACCCATACGCTCCTAACGAAATGGTTGCAATTGTGGGTGATAAGTTGGTAATATTAGATGGTACTGGTACCGTTAAAGAAACTGATGATTTGCCAAATTATATTAATGGAGTAAGTGTATTATTTGATTCAAACAGGACATCATATCCAAATAGAGTTCAGGCACCTGTTATAATGGGATTAGAAACGATTGAGACTTCAAGAGCTGAACTAGAGGATTTGCCTGATACACTTGCTTTGGCTTATTTGGCTGGTTTTAATCACATTACCCAAAAACCGAATATAATCAAGAGATTAGCTGTTGATATGAGAGGAGTAAGTCCAAATTTCTCAGCTTATATCAAACCTTATTATGGAAAATCATTCAATAACGAAATCCAGATATATGCTTTAGTTTCTTCGCAAGATCCGATTGTAGATTCTGATAGTACATTCCCTGTTAACCCTCCATTTTATAGGGGTGTTTTCCAATTTGACGCAAGTAAAGAAATCGCAAATTATCCATTTTCTGATATTGGATATGATACTAATAACATTGCTTATCTTGCTCCTGAATTACTTCATAGCCAACCCTCAATTACCAATAATAACGATTTTGGTTTTGTAAATGCTCTTATTGGTTTGCAACCAGTACTAGCTAGCGACTATCAAGTTAGGTTTGATTTTAATATTATAACTAGATCCACATTTTCGGATACTCCTTATATAATTGATGTTCAGATGTCAGATAATAAACTTGGTACACTAGGTAAAAGTTCTGATATAAGCCAAGATATAAATGGAACTCGACCAAAAATAAGGAACTATTTTATTGATTTGTGGAATCACTCAACGAGTCAACAAGAGAGATTTATATTAGTATCTGAACAATATTCAGGTGTAGATAATTCAATTGGAACTTCTTATTTGCACCTTAGAAATGCAGATAATCCTTTAATACCACTTACTTTACCATTAAATCCAGACAATCCGTCTTTTAAAGGAGGTTCTAACCATAATTGGTCAGTTGCAACTGGTAACTTAGATGGGCAAAATAACCAAAGTTTAGAATTTTATCCAAATAATCCTGGGAATGAAGTTATTGTAAGTCAGTCAACAAGAGACTTTGCATTTCCTAATAGCAGAATTTCAGTTCTAAAATATAATGGAACAATTAAGGAGATACCAAAAACATCTCCACCAAATTCTACATTAAATCCATTTGATACAATTTGTACTCAAAAAATAAATGGTTGGATTGCTGCGGTAAATGATTTAGATAACGACCCAAATGATAAAGATGAAATATTGGTTGTCAATGGCTCTAGAATTATGGTATTGCAGATGAGAGATTATGATACTAAAGAATTTCAGTTAGGGAATAGATTTGATACATTATACACACAAAATTTTGAGGGTGAGACTATATCGTATGCTCAAATTGCTGATATGGAAGGTGATGGTAGAAATGATGTTATTGTAACAACTTTTCAAAGAACCTATGTTATTGGCTCACCTCTTGATAATATTCTTGATGTATTTGAACCTGTAAACCAAAGTGATCAATATTGTATTGGTGATACTATTGATATTAAATGGAGAAACCTAATTCAAGAAGAAGGTACTGTGTCTCTTTACTTTTTAGAAACAGATTTAACAGGAAACCCTACTGGGTATTCTGCAACAATTTCTAGGAATATTGATAATTCGCTAGATTCTATAACTTATAGATATGAAATTGATACACTCGTAATAGGAAGAAGTGGTGCCTTTATTATTTCTTCGGACGTTAACCCTACAGAAGTTTTTGATGTTAGTGGTGTAAATACTTTTAATATTCCTAATATAAATGAATTCTATAATGTTCCTAATCCTGAATATACAGTTGGTGATATGATTGACTTTTCTGGAGAAATATTTTGTTACGACTCCTTAATCGTTGAGTATTCAGAATTTGGAAATACTTGGACTAGAGCTGCAATTGATTCCTCTCAGGTTTCAAATACATTTAATATAGAGGCTGAAATACCATGTTTAGATGCATTTGATTGGCAGAGTGATATGGTTTCTCAAAATTTATCATGGAGATTAGTAACATATAAATCACAATTAATTGATTACTCTACTACATTTAGTACTGATGTAATTCCATACCCTTTCGATTTTCAAATAGATAGTTTATTAACTGCAGATCCTACAAAAGAATTTATTTGGGATCCTTTATTCAATGATTATCCATGTGATACAGTAGTAATTTCATTCAGAACTGGATCAAATTCTTTTAGTATGATTGAAGAGGTTCCAATTGAGGATGGAAGTTATAAGTGGCAGCTCCCAATTAGTTTGCAGGATACACTTCAGCTTAGGATTAGTTGTAAAAATTCTTGTGTGATGGGAGAAGCTATTGGTTCTGGATTTAAAGTAAGAAACATTCAACTTGTAGCACCAAATCCATTTAGACCACCTAGAGAAGAGCTTGAAATTGTATATTTTGTAGGTAACGATGTTAATGTTACAATTAGAATATTCGACCAAAATAATAGATTAGTAGCTACTCCTGTGGATAATGTTCCAAGAAGAGAAAATATAGCTTATACTGATAGATGGGATGGATATACCGAAAAAGGTGATCTTGCAAATAATGGTTTATATTATATTATGCTAGAATTATCAAATGGTGTTACCGAAATTTATCCAGTATATTTAAGAAAATAACAAGCTAATCTTTTAATATATTTAAAATATTTTGAAATGCATGGCTTGATTTTTCTCTAATAATATAATCTGCAGAGCTAGAAAAATTTGTCTCGTTTGGATTTATTTCTATGACAAAAGATCCATACTGCTTCGCTAAATAAGATAAACCGGCAGCTGGATATACCTCTGAGGAAGTCCCAGCAATTAGAAAAACATCCGATTTTTTAGCATGATTTTCAGAATCAGAAATAGCTTTTTGCGGTAATTGCTCACCAAACCATACTACATTAGGTCTTATTTTACCATTACAAAAATTGCATTTAGGTAACTCATTATTAGGTAGTAAGGTTTTTCCTAGGTATTGCTTTTCACAATCAAAACATCTATTTGTAATAATATCACCATGTAGCTCAATCACATTTTTTGAACCAGCTTTCTGATGTAATCTATCTACATTCTGAGTAACAATAACAAGATTATCTTTTATTTTTTGTAATTCAGTAATAGCTAAATGTCCACCATTTGGTTTAGCGTTATTAATAATATTGACTCTATACTGATACCATTCCCAAACAAGTTTTGGATTTGCCAAAAAACCGTCAATACTAGCTAATTCAAGAGGATCAAATTTACTCCATAGCCCTTCTGGGTCTCTAAAGGTTGCGATACCACTTTCAGCTGAAGTTCCAGCTCCTGTTAATATTACCAATCTTTTTGATTGAAGTAACCTATTAACGAAATTTTCTGAATATTCCATTTTTAAATGTAATAATTATGCTTAAATTATAAAAATATATTTATTAAATATCTTACATTTAAAGGAAGTAAAAATGAAAACAATACTCTTAGTTATCATAATAATGACTAGTATTCTAAATGCTGAAGAAACAGAAGGTACAAAATCTTGTTGCTCAACTGCTCCAGAAAAATTTTCTAATTTTTCAAAAGACAAACAATTTGCACCTAGTCATAATGTTCCAATTGCATTTAATTTTCATTCCGAAGTTGGTAAAATGATAGATATTAATTTAGAAGAAAAAAAGCCTGCAAAAGCTTTTATGATTAGTGGTAATTCTGATAAATATGTTTTTGTAATACATGAGTGGTGGGGTTTAAATAATCATATAAAAAAAGAAGCAGAAAATATCTTTAGAGATTTAGGGGGTGAAATCAATGTAATAGCTTTGGATTTGTATGATGGTAAAGTTGCTACAACTAGAGAAGATGCAAGGAATTATATGCAAGAAGCAACTAAAGATATGAATAGATTATTATCCATTTTTAATTCTGCAATTCAAATGGTTAAAACAAAAAGTGATAAAGCAACCATCGCAACAATTGGTTGGTGCTTCGGTGGGGGTATGTCCATGCAATTAGCTATTGAAGCAGCTGAAAATGCTAGTGCGTGTGTAATATATTATGGTATGCCTGAAGAAAATATGCAAAGATTAAAAAATTTGGAAGCAGATGTTTTAGGGATATTTGCAACCCAAGATAAATGGATTAATCCGGGAGTAGTCAAAGAGTTTGAAAATAGAATGAATGCTACCAATAAGAATTTGGAATTGCATAGTTATGAAGCTAATCATGCTTTTGCTAATCCTTCTAACCCAGGGCATAAACCGAAAATGGCAAAAGATGCTCATAAAAAAGCTATTAAGTTTATATTAGAAAAATTATAATTAAAACTAAATTATTATATTTTTAGTTAGATTTAAATTAATACCGAAATTATAATTTATAAATAAAAATATTATCTATGCGTGAAAGTATCTTTACAAATAATCCTCAAAAAAAACAATGAAATATCGATCAAGAAAAGACATACCGAGTGAATATAAATGGGACATTGAAGTAATCTATAGCTCAAATGATGAGTGGGAAAAAGATTTTAAGTTTGTTGAAGATTCAATAGATAAATATTCAAATTACGAAGGTAAATTAGCAGAAAGCTCAGAAATATTATTTAAATGTTTGGGTTTTGACGAATATATTGATTTGAAATTAAGCAAACTTCACTTGTATGCTTTTTTGGCAAAAGATGTTGACTTGAATGTGTCAAAATATCAATCGATGGAAGGCAGAATGCATACAATTTATTCATCTGCAAAAAGTAAATCCAGTTTTATTGTTCCTGAAATATTAGAAATACCTGAGCGTGTTCTATATAAATGGATGGCTGAAAATGAGCAGTACAGAGGCTATAAACATTTCTTTGATAATTTATTTAGGCAAAAACAACATTCCCTAACTAAAAAAGAAGAAAAGATACTAGCTTTATCATCTCCTGCTCTATCAACAAGCTCTAATGCCTTTGGATTTTTTAAAAATGCTGACTTAAAATATCCAACTATTAAAGATGAAAATAATGAAGATGTAGAAATTACTGAAGGAATTTTTTATAGTTCAATGTATTCTACTAATCGAGAATATAGAGAAAGAGTTTATAGAAATTATTACAAACCATATCAAGAGTGGCAAAATACCCTAGCTTCATTATTTACTGGAAATTTACAATCTCATATTTTCAGATCTAAGGCTAGATCATACAATTCAAGTTTGGAATCTGCATTAAAACCAAATAATATTCCTACAAGCGTATATCATAATTTAATTGACTCTGTAAATGAAAATGTAAGCGTTCTTCACAGATGGGTAGGGATCAAAAAAAGAATATTGGGATTAGAGGAAATTCATCCATTTGATATGTATGTTACTCTTTTTCCAGAATCAAAAAAAGAATATAGCTACGAAGAGGGACAGAAAATTGTAATTGAAAGCTTAAAACCTATGGGTTTCCAATATATCGAAGCACTAAATAAAGCCTTTGATAACAGGCGTATTGATGTATACGAAACACCTGGTAAAAGGTCGGGAGCTTATTCGAGTGGGGTTACAATAGGAGTGGATCCTTATGTGCTATTGAACTGGACAAATACTTATAACGATGTATCAACCCTAACCCACGAAATGGGTCACAATATGCACTCATATTTTACTGGAAAATATCAGCCAAATATTTATGCAGGATACCCAATATTTTTAGCAGAAGTAGCATCTATCACCAATGAAAATATGTTACATGATTATATGATGAGTATTGCTACCAGCAAACAAGAAAAACTTACTCTTCTAGAATCGTATGTAAATAAAATTGTTAGCACATATTTTAGGCAAACACAATTTGCCGAATATGAGATGCTTGTTCATTCGAAAACAGAGGCTGGGGAATCACTAAATGCTGAGTCATTAACAAATCTCTACGGAGAAATCTATAAAAAATATTATGGGAATGAAATAATTGCCGACCCAGAAGAATTTTATACATGGTCACGAGTTCCCCACTTTTACTATGGCTTTTATGTGTATCAATATGCGACTGGACTTGCTGCTAGTGAAGTTTTAGCAAAACAAGTCCTTGAAGAAGGAGAAAAGGGAGCCGGAAAAGTAATGAAATTTTTAGCAGCTGGAAAATCAAATTATGCAATTGATATACTTAAAGAAGCTGGTGTTGATTTGACCCAAAAATCTACATTAGAGGCTGTAACCAACAAAATGACTAATTTAATGAATCAAATTGAAGAATTAATTCAAAGTTAATTCTAATTTACTTTAATACTGATACCTGTTTTGCCATCTGGGAAATGGGTATCAGATTGTATCATAATTAAATAATAATACCTTCCATTGGGTATAGAGTTTCCAGAGCTATCTTTCCCATCCCACAATAATTCATTAGTACCTACTTTAGTTTCTGATTTTAATTGCCTAATAAAATTACCATTTGAGTCATAAATGTTTACAATGCTTGTAGCATCACTCAAGATGATGGGGGAGAGTATATCAAATTTAATTATTGATGAAGTATTAAATGGATTTGGATATGATATTGGGTTAATAATATCACCATTTTCAGTTACATTTAAGTACATGAATAATGTATCACGATTGTTAGAAGCATCGAATGCCTCTATTTGCAGTAAATTTGCTCTATTCAAACCTGGTCTAATTCTTTCATTAGGTAATACTAATCTTGCTTTTAACCCATTTGATTCTTTGTGATCAAAATCATTTGAAAATTCAATTTCGTTATCATCTAAAAATCCATTAAACCTTAATAAATCAAAATTACTAAGTCCATCAACAGCTAAAGGAGAATTATCGTAAAACTCTACAATAATTTCTGCATCTAATGGAATAAAATCTCCATCTGAAAGTACTTGATTATTTAATTTCACAGCCAAATTTGGGGGGATTGTATCTTCATAAATAGTGATTAAATTTTGAGAAGAGTTATTAAATGTATGAATATCAATATTTGAATCAGAGAGATTAAATGAAATTTGATTCAATAATTCATAAGATTTGGTATCAAGTATTAAATCAAAATCATCTTCGGTATTTTTTGATAAATAGCTAGTTAATAAACTAGAATTAATTGCACCATTATTAATTGTTCTATCAATAAAAACACTATCTGCATTTGTTCTAAGTGAATAATTAAATAGATTAAGATTGAGTGAGTATTCCTCACCCCTTAGTAGATTAGAATCACTATTTGTTACTGTTTCAACACCTAGTTCAGGTTTTGGAATAAACTGAATATCTAATTTATTTACATTTAAAAAGCTGTTTTCGTTCTCTCTTTCAAAGTTGATTTCAAATCTAAGATAATCTGCACTTATGTCACTAAGATCAAATGATTCTAAGCCATTTATAACTTTTATTAGATTATTATCGGAATCATAAATATTAATTAAAATTGTAGAAACTCCAGAAAATCCAATATTAATATTTTTCCAACTTTTTGCAGGCCCAATTAATTTACTTTTTATTGTACCATTGAGTGGATAAAACGGAAGCTCACCTTTTAGATTCGATAATTCTTCGAATTTTATATCTTCTTTAATAAAATTATTATTTAGTGTTTTGCCACTTACAAGGCAGTAGCCAACATCAGCCTTAACCCAATCTTTTGTAAAGCTATTTGATCCAAGATTCTTGAACACATCAACAAGTGTATCAGAGTGACAGAAATTATCATTGCAGTAATTTAAAAATTGACTCGCAGAAAAACCAGATGAAGCTATCAAAACATACTCGTCATTTTGTAAAGTATCTTTTAGATAATTAATCATTTCAAAATTCATGCTATCAATATAATATGCTTCCTTGTCTGGTGGGTAATACCATCCAAAAGTATTAAAATGCCTTAATTGCGGTTTAACCGAATCACTATATTTATTTAGAGTTGCCATATAGTAACCTATTTGATAATCTTCAATTAACAAGGCATTATCAAACATAATTGTAGCATTAATAAAAGGTGTATTTATTCCGTTCATTGAAATCAAGTCATACTCTTTGAATGTAGTATCAAATATTATTGATTTAGAATCCTGTAGATATTTAAGATTTTTTAATTCATAATCACCAGCTAACAGAATATCGTAATTGACTAAAGAATCCTCTGAAGCAGTAGTTGTAAATTTAATGGTATTATAGTTTGTCCAGCCACTCTGATTATTAGATCTAAATTTCACAAAAAATGATGAATTATTATCCAGAATTTCTGGAATAATTAAATCAACATAATTAGTAGTGATATTCTTTTTAATATCTTTATTCTCAATAACTAGCTCTTGATTACCCCCAAGTATTTCTGCTTCTACTTTAATATTTGAGTCAAAATAAGGGTTTAAAAATCTCATAATATTATCTTTATTTAAATTCCAATTTGAAATAGGATCTAGTGCAATAATATTTTTATCAAAAACATTGAAAGAGGAAATTAGAGTGTTATTTGATAAATCAATCTCATCTGCAATATTTTCCTCATCAATAATCAATCTAATATCATGTTTTCCAATTTTATTATTTATGAATAAATTAATATTTATCTGATTATTTAAATCTGTATAATTTCCAATATTAATTGTATCTATAATGTTATTATAACTGTGATACAATTTTATAATTGGATTGCTAAGTTCATAACCAGAATTATAAATATCAACTTTAACAGTAGCAGAATCTTCTTCTAAATCAATAATATCACTTCCTGAACTTGAACTAATAGAAAGAGAATTTTCAAAGAAATAATAATCTTCATATTTTGAAATAGGTAGTTCTAATAGAGGATCTCCAATAAAATTATATGTTAGAACAAACTTATCTAAACCACTCCCAGGGAAATAATCATCTAGGCTCAAATACAAGACATCACTTAGTCTTCTTAAACGATAATTTGTATCTGTAACAAAGTTTAACATTCTTTGCATTATTAAAGAATTTGATCCAAGCTCTCCAGTTGCAGTACCTCCAAAAGCTCCAACAAAGCCTTTTTCAGGTACTAGTACCTGATCTTCATTTCTAGCTCTGTGTTTAGAGGGCTCGGCAAACGCACCATTATTACAAGAAACTGTAGATAGAATACCAGTTCTTCCATTATTATTTAAGTTGTTGGAACCCCAACCACCAACATCAACACCATCAAAAGCACCATGACCTAGAAAACTTGTCCAGATAGCACCACCATTAATAGCACTAGTTATTTGATTCCCAAGTGAATTGTCGATAGTTCCTTCACCAGATTTATATATTCGAACTGTATCGATATTTAATTGACTATTTACAATATCTTTAAAAATATTATCATTCCACTCTTGAAAGCTTGATTGCTCCTGTTCGTATCCACCAACTAGCAGTACAAATTTCTTAAACCAATTTGCAGTTTCTAGACTTTCAAAATCTTTTACTTTATTTAAATAACCTATAGCTTCTTCATTTGACTTAGCTGATAACCGTGTTACAGCAAGATCAAATCTAGGTTGGTTTTCATTATCAAGCATTCCATACCACATATCAGAATATGGTCTTCCATAAACAGGAATTTGATCTAAAGAAACAGAATTATCAAAATGATATTTAGGATCCCAAGTACCATCACCAACTAAAAAAACATATTCTAATTTATTTTCTTCCCAATTTGAATATGCATATTTTAAAAACTCCTTAATTGCAATTGGACTTATTTCACCTGCTGAGAAGCTGTCATAAATATCTTCTACGTTTACAGTTCTAACACTAAAGCCTTGATTTGTTCTGTATTCTTCCCATTTATTTGTAAAATCAACGAACTCATCATAGTAGATTAGCACAATCTCAGCAGGATCAGTATTATAAATATCATTACTTTTAGACCTGATTCCGTGAATCTTGTAATCTGCAAAATTATCTGAATCACTTGCAATTATTGATGAAACACCCTCATTTATCAGTATTTTACCTGAGTAATTGCTTGCATTTGAAGATTTAACAATATGATTGCCTGTAGCATAGTTTTCACCATCAAAAGTTTTTATATTTCCATCACAATCAATAATAATAACAGTGTTGGTACCTGAAATTAAATTAATATTTAAGGTTGAATTTAAATTATTAATAATGTCATTATTCGTTGAGCTTGTAATTCCAATTATTACATTTTTTTGATTTTGAGAATTTAAAATTTCTAAAATATCTTCAGAATTATTAGTTGACCCACCAGTTGAAATACTTTCATCATTAACATAAAGGTAGTGAACATAAGCATTTTCTTGGTTATTTATATCTTTATAAAATTTTGAGTTGTTAATTTTCAACCCAACAAATTCGCTATTAATTCCAGCACTATATATGTTAGATTTATCATGGCTAGGAAACTGAATAGAATTATTTGCTGTATCAATTGCAACAATTTCATTTGATTTAAAATTATAAATTTCGGTGTATTCTTTTTGATTAGTTTGATGGTTGAAATGTATCATATTTGTATTCAAAACAGGTATAGAATTTGACCTAATAGTAAAATAATCTACGCCTAGCAGAGCAGACTCTGTATCATTAATAAAATTATTCCTAATGCTTAATTTATTAGGTCCATTCATTAATGGATGTAATTCTGATTCGTAAGTGAAAATTGATTTCCAAAAATCTTTTTGAGTATCTGCGTAATTTATTCTGTATTCATTGGTGCTATCAACAAGCATCCCATTTACTAGAAAACTCAAGTTAAATAAGTTCTTATATTTCGTGATTGAATATTCTGTTAGAAATAGATGTGAATAGTTATTTCGTATAAGGACATTATTATTGTTGTTCAAAAATAAATCAACAACGTATGAATATTCATCAAATGATTCGCTTCTTGGGTTGATAATATCAGCATACCATCCTTCATAAATTCCAGATTCAATTTCTAAAACTTCAAGCCCCAATGAATACTTTCTATCCTCTTCTAAATGAATCTCTTGGGTAACAGTTTCTGTTTTTCTGCTTGGGAGTTGATTAACAAGTTTTGTTAAGTTAGTAGCAGTTTTACTTTCGTCATAATAAATATAGAAAAATTCGTTGTCAGAGAAATGATTATAGTAAGTTGAATCTCCTCTTTGATGTTTGGAAAGTAGATAAATTGTATCATCATTTGAAAAAATATCATCATCTGAATTAATATAAAAGTAACTATAATCATTTGCCTTATTACTAAAATGAATATTTTCAATTTTCTTATTAATCCCCAAGAATGGTATTAAACTAGAGGCTGGAATATTAGTGATTCCATCTTTTTGGGTGGAAATTTTAACATAATTAATACCATCTATCATCCAGTCTGATTCAGAGATTTGCAGAGAATTAATAAATGATTTTTTCCTAGATGTTTTTTCTAATTTTGCTTGCAATTGTTTTCTGTTTAGAACTTTAAGAAGCTTATTTGGAATATTTTGGTTGCTAGATAATTGTACTTTGTTTTTGAAATTTATTGAACATTTGACAGTAGAAATTATGGTATCCTTTGGGATAATGGATAATTGGACTATTTCAACACCTTTAACTATTCCTTTAGTATTAAGCTTAACTTCAAGGTTATCATTACTAATAACATCTTGTACATTTTCTAAATCAATAGCCAGTGGAATATTCAGCCCAAAGAAATTTCTATCTTTAGTTGGTGGTTGATGATAAACTGAATTTGTATTGAAATTTAGTTCATTAATCCCATGGATTATCAAAACAAAAGAACTATCATTTTCTTCATACTCAATATTAAATTTTGATAAAGATATTGAACTTAAAATAATTAAAAGAGATAAATATATTTTCATTTGTTGAATTAGATTTGTGAATTAGAAACATTAAACTAAAAAAGCCTCTGTATAGGTTACAGAGGCTTTTAAAATAAAAATATTTTATCGTGATAATTAGATTATTTCTTTCCAGAAACATCAAACACAATTTTATCGGCAATAGCACTAGCTATTTGAGAGTTAACTTCCTTTCCTGATGTTAAATATTCAGAAATCGTATTCTCAACTTTAGCTTTGATAATATCAGAACTTTGACCAACTAGAGCATTAGCAAGTGTGTTAATATCGTGAGATTGACCTTTAAGCGCTTCAAGTTGAGATCTATTAGAATCTTCCATTCTCTTAAGCATCTTATCAGTACGCTCTTCTTCTTGAGTGTAAAGTAAGGTAACAGCCATTAGTGAAAGAAGAGAGAATTCAAGTAGAATTGCACCCATTATTATCGATGGTTTAGCGGCTGGAATAAATTTAAGACCTCTAATACCTACTGCAATAATTAGGAACGCTGCACCAGCATAAGCTAAACCAGTTACCTTATTTGAGTAGTGGTGAGAGAAATGCTGAGCCATATATAATTTCAAACCTTTGAAAATTTGAAATTTATTTTTAGTCCATATTCTTGCTTCTTTAGTATTGTTTATTTCTACTTCAACAAATTCTGAGAAGAATTCTTTTATTCTTTGATAAATTGCATTGTCTCTAAAGAATACAACATCAGTATCATCATCCCAAACATCATCAAATGATACTTTGTAATCGGATCCTTTCTCTGCTTCTGTAACAGATCTACTCCAAATTACTCTGAAAGCATTTTCAATTCGCTCTCTATCAACTTGTTCTAACTTTTTACCAGGCAATGTCAAAATATCTACAATTTCATTAGAGAAACCAGTTTGTAGCCTGATATTTGTTTGAACATGATGTATTTGCTCACTAAATAGTGCTGACATCAAACCAATTGCAGGAGGTAATAAGATAGTAACAATTACCATCACAATGAAACCAATCACAAATGACAAGATACTAAATGCAATAAGTGGTTCAATAATAATTGCCGATTCACCTAGCTTAGGAGCTTTGATATAGTAATTACCTGCTACATTTGAATAGCCATGAACTTTCGTTTCTCTAGCTTGTCCAGAAAAGTCAAAAATAAATTCACCATTGATATATTCTTTTTCAATGCCTTTAGCACTTTCATTACCTAGTTCTTCCTGTACTTCTAAAGAAGTAGAACCCCAAACGTATTGATCGGCCTGAAATTCAACAAATCCAATTTTTTCTCTTTCATCACCAGTCGGTTCAAAAAGAGGTAAAACGAAACTAGAGGCACCCCAAGGCACTATTATTTTCTGAGCAACTACAGCTACACCAATAATCATTACCAATGCTAGAAAATATTGAACAAAGCCAATCTTTGCGTGTTTGTTTCCACCAGCCATTTATATCATTCCTTTTAATTTAATTAATAATTTCTATTTTACTTATTTTCCAACTGATAAATTAATAAAATTTTCAATCAATCCAAATAATTTTTCATATTCATTTTAAATTTGATGAAATCTTCACAATCTTACATTTGAATATGGGAACTTTTTGTAATTTGCGTTTATGAGAAGCAAAACTATAAAAGCAAGTTCGGCTATTGACCAAAAAGGTACTATACGTGGTACTAGCTTCATGCCATATCAGAATCATAACCTTTTGAAAATTAAGTCTATTCAAGTCCATTCCAATCTTTCTAACTGATTTAGAATATAAACAGATCTAATCTCGAACTAAGTTTGTTTATTCTTTAATTTCAAATCTCAATCAAACATTTAGCAGGAAAAAAATGAAACAAAATTCTTCAATTCAAAATGATATTCATAATTCTTTAAAAAACCATATACTAGCTGATGGAATGCCAATCAGTCTTGATTTAGAAAAGTCTAATGGTTGTTACATACATGATAGAAAATCGGGTAAAGACTACTTAGACCTATTTACTTGCTTTGCATCAATGCCTATTGGGTTTAATCACCCAAAAATCAATAATTCAAAATTCATTAATAAAATTGGCAAGGTAGCTCTTAATAAACCTTCAAATTCCGATTTGTACACCGAAGAGTTTGCTAGTTTTGTTGAAGCATTTTTTGATAAAGCTGTGCCTAGCCAATTTAAATATGGATTTTTTATATCAGGTGGTGCTCTAGCTGTTGAAAATGCACTTAAAGCAGCTTTTGATTGGAAGGTCCGTAAAAATTTACAGCTAGGAATTAAAGATAAAGACCAAAAAGTAATTTATTTTAATGAAGCTTTCCATGGCAGATCAGGTTATACAATGACCATTACTAATACATCTCCCGATAAAGTGATGTATTTTCCTAAGTTCGATTGGATTAAAGTTGATAATCCTAAAATAAAATTCCCAGTTCATTTAAATCTTGAAGACTTAGTAATTCGTGAAAAAAATACGATTGCACAAATCAAGAAAGCTTTCATTGATAACCCTGACGAAATTGCTGCAATTATATTAGAACCAATTCAAGGTGAGGGTGGCGATAACCATTTTAGACCAGACTTTTTACAGAAGTTAAAATCACTCGCTATTGAAAACAATTCTCTACTTATTTTTGATGAAGTTCAAACTGGGCTGGGAATTACAGGCTCTTGGTGGGCCCATGAGCAATTGGGTGTACAGCCAGATATACTAGCATTTGGGAAAAAAATGCAAACCTGTGGTATTATTGCTGGAAGTAGGTTAGATGAAGTCGAGGATAATGTATTCCATAAGTCCTCTAGGATCAACTCTACTTGGGGTGGAAATCTAGTTGATATGGTCAGGGCAGAAGCCTATATCAATATTATTGAAGAAGAAAAAATGCTTTCTAATGTATTAGAAAGGGGAGACGACATTCTAATCGGTATGCACAAGGTTGCAGAAAAGCACTCCGATATTGTTACTAACATTAGGGGGAGAGGTCTATTTTCAGCCTTCGATATTAATCCAAAACATAGAAATAAGTTCCTAGAAAATACATTCTCAAATGGCTTAATAATACTTCCTTGTGGTCATAATTCCATTAGGTTTCGTCCACCATTAAATGTTACTAAAGATGAAATCAATTTGGGAATTGATATAATCGAGAAAAGTATTAGCCAATTATAAAACCAATTAATCCAATTGGAGTAATCTCCAATAAATATTGGAATTGTGATTAAAAGTTAATTATACTTGCATTCTTAGCGTTTCTCTGTATAGGTCTAGCGCTTTGTTTCTGAGTTCTGTAAGAAGTTCGAACGAGGTTTTTGCTTTCTGTGCCGAAATCATTACATCGTGAATATCAATTGGTTCACCTTTGATAAGCTTATCACGGTTTTCAGCAGATTCTTTTTGTAAATCATTGGTATCAGTAATTAACTCGCCGATAGTCTCTGCAAAGCTTGCACTTCTTACAGATTCAGTTCCTCTACCAGCTGCCTTTTGTTGCTGTAGGGGACTCCAACTTCTTCCCATCGCTAATTCATTTACTACCATGATTCCTTCTTTTTTTATTTAATAATTAAAATATGTAAAATCAAACAGCTGCATCAACTAGCATACCTTTAGAATATGTGTTGGCATTTACTGTTTTTCCATTACGATTAAAGAGAATATGATTATCTATTTTCATAGAACTCTCTGGGAACATTTGCTTAAAAAAGTTCCTTTCTTTCGAGTTTAATTCAGAATTTTTACCAAGTGAATCGCTAGCATTATCTTTGGTTAGAGTTTCCTCCAACTTTTTAGATCGTACTAAATCTTGGTTGTTAAGTACCGATTTATTTGCTAAATCACCATTTAGGTAGTTCTGCTTATATAAATCGTAATTAGCATTAATTTGCATAAAGCATCTTTTGTTAATTTGACAATTACTTGTCCCCCAAAAACTTTCCTCTTACTTATAAGATGCTGCTTCTATAAAATTAAATTTCTAAACTGTTCCTCGCAATATTCTTGCCAGATTCAATTACTTGAGTATTTGCTTCAAATGCTCGCTGTGCCGAAATCATTTCTACCATCTCAGTTACAACATTAATATTTGGCATTTTAACATAACCATTCTCATCAGAATCGGGATGATATGGATCGTAAACTAGTCGGGGTGGCGTATTATCCCTAGCAGTTTTTGCCTTTAGCACACTATAATCAGGTGGGTAATTACTCTGATTAGCAGTTGGTGCATGATTTGAAGAAGTTCTATCCATCGATATTAATTTCTTCATTTCTGTATTGAAAGGAGATCCTGGGATTTCACGAACCACCACTACCTCACGCCTATACGGTTGCCCATCTTCACTTTTAGTTGTGTTTACATTTGCTATATTCTTTGCTGTAGAAGATAGTCGCATCCTCTGTACGGACATTCCTTGTCCACTAATATCAAATGATGAAAATATATTTTCTGCCATTTTGTTAAGCTTCCTTGCTTTTTAATGTGTGCAATTTAGAAAATCATAATTGCTTTGTTCTAAGTAGAAATTCGGTTTTTAAAATATTTATCTAATTATCCCAGAAATAGACTTGCTTATGCCACCAAAAAACCTTCCAGTCATTTCAGTTCCAAACTTATGCCTAATCTGATTTTGTGCTAACTGACTCATTTCATGGTCAATATTAACATGAGTATCCCCAGAAAAAAATATCTCGGCTTCTGGAATTTCCTTTGGCGTTTTTTCGCCTGTAGGGGCATCTCCATAAGCTTTGCCCACTGGCATAGAAGTGTTGTAATCTCTTGTTCCTTGCAGAGATACTTCTTGCTTGTGGAAAAGTTCTTCAAACTTCACTCGTTCAGGTCTATAGTGCGGAGATGTTGCATTAGCAATATTCTTCGAAATAGTTTGTTGCCTATATGAGTAAGCATCTAATGCCCTGTTCATTAGAGGCAAGCCCTGATTGAATAAGTGAAATCTAAATACCATTTTTCTGTTCTTCCGTGATTTATTTTAATCCTTCAAGATTACATTACAATTACTTTGCCATTCTATTATTTGCCTAAAAACATTAGTTTTGTGCTATGAAATTTTGTCAATAATAACCATTGGTTAATAAAATACAGCCATGAATAATATTTATATCCAATTTGAATCAAAAGAACAACTGCCAATTAAATGTGATCTTCTACTCAATAATAGTGGAGATAAAAAGCCTTTGGTGATTCTTTTACATGGTTTTAAAAGCTTCAGAAATTGGGGTTTTAATCCTTGGATTTCCGATAAATTGAACAAAAAATCATTTAATGTCTTGAATTTCGATTTTTCCCGAAATGGGATTTCTGACCAGCAAAAAATGATTTATGATGTAGAATTATTTAGAAAAAACACCGTTGGGATTGAATTGGACGATATTGACATTATTCTTAATAGTCTTAATTCAATAGAACAACTCACATCAAAATGGAATGGAGATGTTTACCTAATTGGCCATTCGATGGGTGGAGCAATATCAGCAATTACTGCACAAAAATTCCCAATCATTAAAAAAATTAGTCTTTGGGGAGCTATTTCAAAATGGAACCGTAATTCTTCTCGCCAAAAACAAGAATGGAAAGAAAAAGGCTACATGGAGTTCAAGGAAAACTCAACAGGACAAACCATTTTCCTCGATTATTCATATTTACAATACAAAGAACAAAATACAGATAAAATTGATATTAGAAATTCTATTAAAAATATTGATATACCTATACAAATAGTGCATGGCGAACAGGATTTCACAGTTCCTGCAAAAGAAGGCGAAATTCTTTATTCTCTTGCCCTTAATCCAAAATCCGAAATTAAATTAATCCCAAAAACTGGACACACTTTTGGAGTTCGCCACCCAATGATAGAAGCTAATCCAGCTTTAGAAACTGCAATTAACTCAACAATCGATTTTTTCAATAGAGAT
>JAONBD010000019.1 GCA_028376765.1 Candidatus Kapaibacterium sp. | reverse complement strand
CTGCTGTATTTGCTACACCTAAATATCCACCAGATGCTCCACCCCAATAAAGCAAATATGGTTCGTTTCGCAATAGAAATTGTCCGTTAGTAGCATTTATATTTTGATCTCCGAGTATTGATGAAAAATTCATCCATGCTTCAGCTCCAATTATCTCTCTACTATATAGTTGCCATTTATCATCCAATAATCCCCTAAATGGATACTTAATTAATCCTTGTCTGAACTCATTATTTTTTCTGAAGTATCTTCTTAATAAATCTATTTCGGATTCTTCAAACAAACTAAGATTGCTCATATCAATTCTTCCGAAACTAAATTCAAGATTTGATGGGTAATTTGATGCGTCCCATTTGCCATCCCAAGCGGAATTGTTATGTTCTTTCATGTATAATGTATTTATAACAGTATCTATTCTATTATCACCCCAATCACTATTAGTTTCAGCATAATAGCCATCACCTGGCCAAGCACCAATTGTCTCGTCGGAGTGTCCGTCTGGTGAGCTAAATCCTGAGTAAGATATTGGAACTTTACCTATTAAAATGACTGAATTAAGATTATTATTATACTCTTTATATTTCGATTTAATAATATTTTTGGTTTGTAGTATTTTTTTAGCGTTAAAGTATTCAGCTCTTGGCACTCGTACTATTTCAGCTAAATATCCAGATAAATTTAAATTATTTTTAAATTGATTTAATTCTACTAAAAGCGAATCGTAAACATAATTATCGACACATACTAACACACGACCTTTATTCTCTTTCAATTGCAAATTATAACCAATATCGATATAGCCCCAACCATCTGTAATTGTATCAGATTCCAAAAAAAGTTTTTTTACTTTAATTTCTCTTGACTGTTCGTTAAAAACATTTGAATTATCAAATTTGTAAAAGGTAGTACTACCATCTAATTCTGCTAGAGGCTCAAACTGATTATCATTTTCTAAATACAAGGTATAGCTTATTGCATCTGGATCTTGAACCCAAGTTAATGTTACTTCAAATTTTTCGGTGGAATCTACTTTAGATGATAATCTAACTGTAAAATCATTAACTTCTAACGAAAATAGAGTAGCATTGATTAACAAAATGGCAAATATTATTTTATTCATATCATTTATTAGATTTAACTTTTTATTATTAACTCTTAACTTGAAATAAAATTACCTAATTTTGAAGTCTAAAATGAAAATACTACAATTAATAGGGTCAGCAATTATAAACTTTACCTCCGCAATGGGGGGCTTAACCATATTAATATTAAATATAATTAGATATTTGCCAAGGCTTATTAAAGATAGAAAACTGCTTTTTGAACAAATGGCAATAACTGGTTCTGATTCGTTACCCTTAGTTTTATTAATTGGATCATTTACTGGAGCTATAGCGGCTTTGCAAGCTACTAACCTTTTTGATAAATTTAACTTGATAGGGATAGCTACACCATTTTTGGGTTCATCAATTGCGACAGTAGTTTTTACAGAACTTACACCAGTTTTAACAGCATTGGTTATTGCAGGAAGAGTTGGAGGTGGTATTGCTGCACAAATCGGCACAATGAGCGTTACCGAACAGTTAGATGCTTTAGAAATGATGACAATTGATAAAAATAGGTTTTTAGCTATGCCACGGGTAATTGCAGCTTTAATCATGATGCCAATACTTGCAGTATTTTCAAATGTTGTTGCATTGTTTGGTGGGTTTATACTTACAAACATTAAATTTCAATTCTCATCTGAAATATTTTTTCAATCGGTGGTTTACTATTTTTCAAGCTATGATGTGTTTGTAGGTTTGATGAAATCAAGTATTTTTGGTGGAGCTACAGCCTTAGTTGGTCTTTATGTTGGCTTCCAAACAAAAGGCGGTGCAGAGGGCGTTGGAAAGTCAACTGTACAATCATTTACTTACTCTGCAGCTGCAATATTAATCCTTGATGCAATTTTTGGATACCTGTTTTAAAAATTTTTAATATATTGCCTTATTAATTAAATTCAAAACTTATATTTGTAATAAAAATACAAGTACTAAAAGGAAAACTAATGTCTGCTAGATCACAATTTACAGAAGAAGAATGGAATATTTTAGAATCTGCACCTTTTTTGGTTTTTAGCGCAGTTGCAGATGCTGATGGTGAAATTGATAATAAAGAGCTTAAAGCATTTAAAAAAGTTCTTAAAAATTATGATGAATTCAGCAACCCACTAACTACTGAAGTTTTAGAATCATTTTCGGCTAAATATGACGAAAATGCAACTATCTCTAAGCCAGAAATGGAAGAAAAATTAAAACAAGTTCCAATTATATTAGAAGCTAAAGTAGGCTATAAAGATGCACTAAGTTTTAAAAAAGCTTTAATTGCTATCGGTATTCATGTTGGGAATAGTTCTGGTGGTATTTTCTCTTCTAAATTTAGCGATGAAGAAGTAGAAGCTCTTAAAAGAGTAGGTTTACTACTTGGCGTTTCAGAAGCACAGCTTCAGCAAGCTCCAAGTATTAAAGAACTAATCAATGCTATAAAAAGATAAACTTTACAGGAGACTTATCACGTGAAATTTAAAGATTCGTTTGATGCTAATGAATGGGAAACACTCCAGTTCTCATTAATGTGGGTTTTTAGAGGTGTTGCAGGTGCTGACGGGAAAATTGATAAAGAAGAACAATCTGCACTTACTAAACTTATTAAGAGCCACACTAAAATCCCTTTTGCTTTTACAAAAGAAATATTAGAATCTTTAGATTCCAATCCTGGTTCTTTTTTTAGAAAAAGCATTGTAGATTCCCGAGATTACAGAAAAGGTTTGGAAGAGTCTGCTGAAATATTAGATTCTAAAATTTCTTTAGATGAAGCTTTACTTTATAAAAAGTTTTTAACGGCAGTTGGAATATTTGTAGCTAATGCTTCTGGCGATGATTCAGAGTCTAATAAAATTAGTGACGAAGAAGTCGACCAATTGTCTAAACTTGCCTTTCACTTAAAATTAAAAATGACTGAACTAAAAGAAGAACCTACAATAGATCAAATTATAGCTTACATCTCTTAGTCATTAAATTATTCAACATTTGTAAAGCGGTTTGCCTTTGGTAATCCGCTTTTTTTAGGAAAAAACATGAATAAAAATACTGCATTAGAGCTAGATGCTCAAGACCCTTTAAAAAAATATAGAGACTATTTTCATTTCCCCAAAGGAAAATCTAGAGAAAAGGTTCTTTATTTTACTGGAAACTCGCTTGGATTACAACCAAAAAATACTGCACAGCACATCAATCAAGAATTAAAAGATTGGGCTAGTTTCGGAGTAGAAGGGCATTTCAAAGGAAAAAATATTTGGGTTTCGTACCATGAACTCCTTACTTCAAAATTAGCGAAGGTTACTGGTAGCAAGGATATCGAAGTTGTTGCCATGAACTCACTCACAGTAAATTTAAATCTACTGATGGTTAGTTTCTACCAACCAAACTCCAAAAAAAATAAAATAATGATTGAATCAGGGGCATTTCCTTCTGATATATATGCAGTAAAATCTCACATTAAACTTCATGGCTTTGATCCCAAAGATTGTCTCATTGAACTCAAGCCAAGAGAAGGTGAACATACTCTTAGAACTGATGATATTCTAAAAGCAATAGAAGAAAATAAAGATGAATTAGAACTAGTAATGTTCTCAGGTGTGAATTATTATACTGGTCAAGCCTTTGACATGAAATCAATTGCAGCCTTTAGTAGAAAATTGAATATTAATTGTGGATTTGATTTAGCTCATGCAGTCGGTAATTTGGATTTACAATTGCACGATTGGGCTCCCGATTTTGCTGTATGGTGTACCTATAAATATCTTAATTCTGGACCAGGTGGAATAGGTGGAGCTTTTGTTCACGAGAGACATAAGAATACTGCATTCCCAAGGTTAGAAGGATGGTGGGGATCAGAGAAAGAAAACAGATTTAAAATGAATCCTGACTTTGTTCCATTAGAAGGTGTTGAAGCTTGGCAAATGTCAAATCCTCCTATTTTTCAGTTAGCGGCTCATAATTCTGCACTTCAAATATTTGAAGAAGCTGGTTTTATGAAACCTCTCAACGAAAAAACATTAAAACTAACAGGGTTTTTTGACGAACTTATCAAATCCTTAGGTAATGATAAAGTAGAAGTTATAACTCCTTCTAATCCTGCTGATAGAGGCTGCCAAATTTCTATAAGAATGAAAAATGCAGATAGAAAACTATTTGAAAATTTTATGGAAAGAGATGTAATTGTTGACTGGAGAGAACCAGATGTTATAAGAGCAGCACCAACTCCGCTTTATAATTCTTATTTAGACTGCTTTGAATTTTACGAAATTTTAAAAGATGAGCTTAGCAAATAAGCTCCGTTAATTTCTCTATACTTTTTTCAAATGATCTATGTTCTTGGATAAAACTATAAGCATTTTCTCCAAGTTCATAGATTTTTTTCTTATCTCTGCTCAGCTCTATTATTTTATTTGCGAAGCTTTCGCTATCAAATGCTTTCACCAAAAATCCATTTTCATTATTTTTTATTAGTTCCGGATTACTGCTTATATCGAAAGCGATTACGGGTTTTCCATAATTAAAGCTTTCGGCAATAACATATCCAAAACCTTCCCATTTAGATGAAAGTAAGAAAATATTAATCTTCTTATAAAAACTTTCCTGTGATTTTACTTCACCAACCAGCTCAACAAAATTCTCCAATTCTAATTCTTTAACTTTATTTTTTAAACTACTAAATAATGTGCCGTCTCCGCCAATAATTAATTTATAATCCAGACCTTTATCTCTAAGCAAAGCTGCTATATCAATCAGTTGCAATTGGTTTTTTTGTTCTACAGCCCTACCAAGATTACCTAGTATTATTGTTTCTAAAATAGGCTTAGCCTTTTGTTTTGGTAGGATATTAATCCCATTTGGTAAGACAGTGATTTTGTTTTCTTCTATACTTATACCACTATTAAAAATAGTAGATTTAGTAGCTTCAGAGTTTGCAATTATTAAATCTAAATTTTTAATTAATTTATTGTTTAAGGGTGTATTCCTTATAGGTATAGCACTGCCACGCCTATAAATAACTTTGGTGTTTTTACTTTTACTGCTAGCAAAAAGCTTTAAGTCCAAAGGGGAATTAAGTATCACAGTAGAAAAATCATTCAATATCGAATTAGCTTTTGATATTTTTAATGGATTTAAAAATGAAAACTTATCTGCTTTAAAAAGTAAATAAGGTATTTTATACTTGATACATTTAGAATGAAGTTCAGATTTGGGATAGCAAATAATTTGCACTTCATAAGATTTTTGAAGTAAGGCTAAAGCATTTTCAAAATGCCATTTTTCTCCTCCACCCCAGGTTTTAGTGGTATTTATAAAACCTATTTTACCCATTACTTAGGATATTTTCAACCCTTTTAACATCGTCTATTGTATCAACACCATGAAAATCTTTTGTAGTTTCAACACAAAAATACTTGTAATTATTTTGAAGCAAGCGAAGCTGTTCTAAGCTTTCCGCAATTTCTAAATCAGTTTGTGGAAGTTCAGTGAATGCTTTTAAAGCAGTATCTCGATAAGCATAAACTCCTATATGCTTCCAAAAGTTGTGTTTTGAAATCCAACTAGATTCATCAACTCCACGAAGGTATGGAATTGGAGATCTTGAAAAATATAATGCAGATGAATCTATTTCCAAAGTTGCTTTCACAACATTAGGATTAAATAGATCCTGTTTGTTATCTATTTTTTTAACTAAGGTACCAACATGGCAGAGCGAATGACTAAATTTTTCAAATAAAGTATCCAGAGTTTCAGAATCTAAAAGAGGTTCATCACCTTGAATATTAAAAATAATATCAGCAGTTTCGTCAAGATCAACATAAGCTTTAGCAATCCTGTCAGTCCCAGTTTGAATATTTTTAGAAGTTATTACAACTTCTGCTCCATATTGAATTGCTACTTCTTTTATCTCTTCTGAATCTGTTGCACAAACAACTCTTCTGATATACTTCGATTTTTTAGCATTTTCGATAGCATAAGCAATTAATGGTTTACCCAAAATAGGGTGCAGCATTTTTTGAGCAAGTCTTGTGGAACTTAGTCTAGCTGGAATTATTGCTATTGCGTCTAGCTCTCTATTTTTAAAATCCATTATATTAATCTAATACTTTAGGAACTTTTACAAATTGGTCATTTTTCTTAGGGGCATTTTTTATTGCATCAACAACACTAAGCGAATCTGTTACTTTATCTGGTCTAAATTCATTGTAATGGTCAACCAAAGTAAATAAAGGCTCACAATTATCTAGATCTAGCTCTTCGATCTTTGATACATATTTTAGGATATTCTTAAACTGTGGTGCAAGTTCTTCAGCCTCTTCGTTGCTCAAACTAATAGAAGCAAGATTAGCAATTTTTATTATTTCATCTTTCATATTCAAACTTAATATTAATTAAAATGGTGTCCAAACAAAACTTGCAAATGGAGCAGCAATTGGGTAGGTAAAAATTGCTAATCCAAAATCTGCACTAAATTGCCCATTAAATATTCTTAACCCAAACAGTACCCCAGTATTGCTTGGCTCTGAAATATTTCCATTCCAAAGTTCACCAATAAAATGAACATTATTCCAATTTGATAGCTTAGAATCGAGCCCGAGACCAATTCCATAATTTCCATCTTCAAAAACTACATTTATGTTTTGATCCATAAACCTAAAGTCATAATCATCTTTAGCACCAGTTTTATAAAAAAATGAACCAGTTAAAACACTTCTCTCACCTTTGAACGAAATTGTTCCAAAAAAGTGTTGAAAGGCATTATTATCATTGATCCAAGCCGAGTTATAACCTAGAGCAATAGCCATTCCCCCCGGCGTTTCAATCCAGTCAGTTTGGTACAATGTAGCCTTGATATTCAAATTTGAAATTTGTTGGTCTTGTCTAATGCCTGGAACAATAGTTCTACCACCAGATATAGATACATAATCGTAGATACCTACTCCTGCATATAGCATAGCAAGTTCAAATGCTCCAAGGTAATGATTTCCTGATATTGGATAAGCAGTTGGCAATAAAAATGCTCTGTGATCATGTTTATAATAATCTTTGTAAATTGTTATTTCTTCAATCTTTGATAATTTAATTGGTCCGACACCAAGTTGAGAAGCAAAAACAATTTCTGATACTATTCCATCTTTAAAATTAAACTCATCAACATAGCCTCTAATTATATCACCGCCAATTAACCGTATAATATATTCGGTATCTCCCTTCTGAACATATTCGGGCAGTTCTTTTAAGCCTGTAATTTCCGAAGATGATTTATTTTCAGTTTGAGCAAAGCCAATGTTAAGTAACAATATAAAAAGTAGTAGTTTATTCATTTTCCGTAGATTCTTTTTCTGAAAGTGCTAATTGACCACAAGCTGCATCAATATCAGACCCAAAAGTATCTCTAACAATAGCTACTCCACCAAAAGATTTAATTTGATTAACAAATTCATTCATCTTTTTATCATCTACTGGTCTTAGACTTGCTGAAATGCCAGTTGGCTCAGTAAATGAAATATCATTAAACGGAATAAGGTTTACCCTAGAAGGAACACGCTTTGCAATTTTTGCTAAACGTTTTGCATCTTGTTCGGTATCATTAAGACCTTTAAATGGAATATATTCATAAGTAAGTGGCATTTTTGTTTTTCTATAGTATTTTTCTATTTCCAATAATAAAGGATTTAAGCCACCACTTTTCTGATTAAGTGGTATAATTTTATCACGTGCTCCGTTCGTAGTTGCATGAAGAGAAAGTGCTAGCTTAACAGGTGGTTGCAATTCTGCAAGTTTTCTAATTCCTGGAATTACCCCAGAGGTAGAAACTGTAATTCTCTTTCTTCTGAATTTCTTAAAAGGTCCGCCACTCAAATTCTCAATAGATTTCATCACATTATTGAAATTAAGAAGTGGTTCTCCCATTCCCATAAAAACTATATTAGTAAGTGTAATGCCTAAATCTTTTTCACAAGTTATTATTTGATCGATAATTTCAGAAGCTTTTAAATTCCTAGTTAATCCCATTGTACCAGTAGCACAAAACTTACAATCGAGACCACAACCTATTTGCGAAGAAACACAAATAGTAGCTCTTTCCAATTTACCTTCTTCGTCGTGCCAAGGCATATATACTGCTTCAACCTTTTCACCATCCCAAAGTTCAAAAAGGAACTTTACTGAACCATCAATAGAAACAAACTTTTTATAACTTTGAAATGAATTGAACCTGTAGTTTTTGTCTAATAAGTCTCTTTGAACTTTAGGAATTAATTTCATCTCCTCAGAGCTTATTGCGAGGTGTTGATATAAACCTCTCCAAATTTGTTCGGCTCGAAACTTTGGCAATTCTAACTGCTGGGTTAGCGTATTTAAATCTTCCCAAGAAAGATCTTTTATGTTTAATTTATTTGTCATGTTCTAATATAAAAAAACTGTCCGACTATTAAAACAATAGTTCGGACAGCAAAATTAACTTATTTATTTTAAATTTACTTAGCTATTGTAAAGTTATATGAAATCACAGAATTATTACTCTTTATCATAATTAAATACTTTCCTGATGGATAGTCTAATTTTTCAATTGAAAATTCGTTATAACCAGCAGGTTTTAAGCCTTGACTCAAGCTTAATATTTTAGATCCAGAAGCATCAAAAATTATAATATCAACATTGCCAGCTTCCAAAAGATTACAAGAAATATTTAGATTGCCTGAACTTGGGTTAGGATATAAATCTAACAATTTAATGTTTATGTCTTCTACACTTGATGGGTCGAGTGTCGTAAAGTTAAATACATCAGACCAAGGGCCATCTCCAGCTTCATTCCAACCTCTTACTCTCCAATAGTGAGTAGCAAGTGGAATCAAATTGAAAATAGTAGGATCTTCTCTGAAAATATTCCTAGCATCTACAACCAAATCAGCTTCATCAAAATTTTCATCAGTCGATATTTGTAACTGATACCCACCATCTACATCTGTTGTATTTTCGATAGGATCCCATTGGAACATAATATCATCAGTACCTAAATCTGCAGAATTGTTCATTGGTAAAATTAAATTTGTCATTTCTTCAACTAGAGGAGCAATTGTAATAAATCTAGAAGGATTAGACCAAGGAGATAATGTAGTTTTATTTTTAGACCTTACTCTCCAAAAATATTCTGTGAAGTTTTCTAAAGAAGAATAATTATAAGTAGTATCAATAATTGTTGTTTCGTTAAAAATTACGTTCTCAAATTCATCAGTTTCCGCAATTTCTATTTCATAAGTTTCTGCGTTTAAAGCTTTGAACCATTTAAATTCTAAATCAACAGGAATTTGTTCTGTATTATTTGGTGGATAAATAGTTACAGCTTTAATTGCATCATCTAATCCCGTAACAAAATAGTCTGGTTCCGACCAAGGTGATTTACTGTATTGGTTTACAGATCTAACTCTCCAGTAGTATTTGGACTCAGGGTCTAAATCATTTATCCAATAAACGGTAGAGTCTATATCGAATCTTCCTTTTTCTACAACTGAAAAATCGGGAACAAATGAAAATTGAATATCATAAGAAGTTGCACCAGGTATTTCTGTCCATCTAAAGAAAATATTTGTTGCTAAGTTTTCTTGCATATTTTCAGGGAATACTAATGTTGGGTATCCATCATAAACTGTAAAGCTACTAGTATTAGACCAACCACTTTCGCACTGACCTAGTGTAGAAGATATTCTCCAAAAATAAGTAGTTCCATAATCTGGAAGAATAGCAAGGTATTCTGTTGTATTTATACCCTCTTCATCAAGAATTATATTTTCATCGGTAAAGTCAGAAGATCTTGATAGTTGAAGTTTTTGATTTGAGAAATTACTTTGATTAATCCATTCCAAGTTAACTGCAATAAACTGATCTTGAGCACCATCAACTGGATTATCAGGAGAAGGCGAAAAAATACCAGATAACAATTGATTTGCACTTGTCCATTCGGAAGTATTATTTCCACTATTTGCCCTTACTCTCCAATAATAAGTTGTGTTATCACCAGGAATATCAACTGTTAGTTCGCTCCCAGCAATATCCATTATATTTAAAACTGGATCCGCAAAAGATGGCTCATCAGATAGTTGGAATTGGAAAGTATTTGATGATTGGATAGCCGACCATTCAAATTTTTGATTATTTAATTGCAAACAAGTAGATAAATCTTCTGGGCTTGTAAGCGTAGTAGATTGCAACTGAGTTTTGAAGCTAAAAGGAGCTGACCAATCAGAAATACAAGTATTAGATTCTTGCCCTCTTACTCTCCAAAAATACTCTTTATCAAATAAAGTTGGGTCTAATGGAACAACCTGAGAGTTGCTAGTAATACCTTCTTGATCAAATATTACATCTTGTGCACCAAAAGTACTACTTGTAGAAACTTGTAAATTATAATCGGTTGCACCATTGCTCGATTCCCATTCTAATAGAGAATTAAAAAATACACCAGCAGAATCATCAACAGGGTCTGATAATTCTGGAGCATAAACAGCAGTTGTAAGATTTCTTATTTCAGACCATTCAGTAAAACAGCTTTGTGTACCGCTTGTATAAGCTGCATTTACTCTCCAATAGTATTTAGTAAAACCATTCGATAAAAATGATTCGGCAGAAGTTACAGTACCAGTATTTTCTGACACTTCAGAACTACTAAAAAGTGGACTTTCTGACACTTCAATGTTGTAGTTATTGATATCAGTCAATGCTTGCCACGTAAAAGTTGTAGTTCCATTCTGGCAAGTAAGATCTGTTAGAGGTGCAGATAAATCAGCTCCAATTCTCTGTGTTAAAAACCACTCTTCTTCTGAATAAGTAACTGTATTAGAATTTTTAGCACCTACTCTCCAATAATAAGTAGAACTATTATCAGGTAATGAGACCGCTAAGTTTGTAGCAGTAATAGTTTGGCTAACAATTGCATTTGCATAATCACCAGATGTTTCAGTGATTTGAACATGATAATTAATGTTGTTAGGTACTTGAGACCATCTCGCTGTTACATCTTTTGGTACACATTGGTCACCTAATGTTGGGGCAACTAAATCTGGAGCTGTTTGCGAATAAATATTTTGTGCAAATAACCCTAATAAGCTTGTTAAAACTAAAAATAGTTTTTGTTTAGACATGAAATCCTCTAGTATATTCTTTATTTAAATTTAAAAAAAATTCTCTTTCGTATTTGTAATAACACTAAATAGCAGAAAAAGTTGCTAAAAATATTACAATTGTTTATTCAATTCATTATACAGATTATGTCCAAATTTACTAAAATTTGAGAAATACCCCGTGTACCATTGGAATAACTTTACATTTTCTTTTCTTGAAGCATTGATATCAGCAGCATTAGTTATTCCGCCTGTTCTTATTATATTAAATTCTGTTTGTAAATGTTTTTTATCTACGTACCTAGCAGCTAAAGCACTTAAATTGAAGCTGTCATTTTTTACAGGATTACCACTAATTCCACCACCAAATTTTGAAGAGAAGTAATCCAACTGTTTAGCTTCCTTTTCATTAAATAATTCCCTTCTTTGTTGATATTTTGAAGAAGTATTTCCCAGATTTATCCCTGCAAAATTATTATTAATCAGCAAATCAATAACTGGCTGAATTAGCTCTGGATCAGTGTCATTTGAGAGTTTTATAATTACCGGTATTTTATTGGTAGTTGTCTTTAAATATCTATCATTTAAAGTTTCTATTCTTTGAATCAAGCTTGGATCTAGCGAATCATTGGATAAAGAATGTCCCTCTTCAACATTAGGGCAGCTCTCATTTATTTCAATAAAATCTACACCTGCTTTAGAAAAAGCGATTAGTCCTTCTATCATTAAATCCATTGCTTCCAAGTTATCTATACCCGAATCGTAGCTCAAAGAAGCTCCAATAGGACAATTTGCTATTTTATTGATTTTGCTAATGCGTTTAGCATTGCTCAGATGACCCTGATTTGGTAAACCCATCCAATTGATAGCCGATTCTGATTTTGGAAATGGTAAAAAAGGATGAAGAATTCCATCCTTAAAATTTCCAGCTCTTGCTAGCCCTGTACTGGTACCAGAAAGCCAAGCACCTGCTCCTTGTTTTGCAACGGTGTAATAGCTTTCAGCATGTTTAAACATACCAGCGGCATTAAATATTGGTAAGTTGAATTTAATGTCCCACAATATTACAGATTTTGAATCGAACATCACTGGATCAAAATGAAAATGATCATCAGCAAAATTTTTGATGAATTTTTTCTTTTGGTTACTATAAAAAGATATAGTTTTTGAAAGACCAATCCTATTAATAAAGGGTCTTATCTTCGATTCATATTTTGATAATTTTTCAATCTTTGTCATTTTTATAAGTTTAAAGAAACAAAGGGATTTGATATTTCGTAATTTAGCATTAAATTAACAAATATTTATAATAAGGAGCAAGAATGAGCGAGAATAATGGACCAAATATTCCACCACCCCCACCCCAATACCCACCAAGATATAAAAATCAGAGAAGTGGTGGTTCAAAATGGTGGGTTCCAGTAGTAATTGTTTTGGGTGTTTTTGTGCTTTTCATTGGTTTGGTTGTGGGCGGAATAGGTTACATGATCTCACAAATTCCAGATTTAAATCTGGACAGAGCTGATAAAACAGTTAAAGTTGAATCCAATAGCGTTCTTTACATAGATTTAGCTAGCGGTGCTCCTGAAGTAGGCAAGGCAGATCCCTTTGCTAGCTTAAGCAAGAAAAAAGCTCCAGAAACAATGTTTAATATTTTGAACTCTATTGAAAGAGCAAAAGAAGATGATAATGTGATCGGGGTTTATTTAAGACCTAAAAGCAATTTACCAATGTCAAAAGCAATGGAGATTAACGACGCATTAAACGATTTTAAAAAATCTGGTAAATTTATCTATTCCTTTATCGAAGTTGGAGATGAATCGACATATCTTTCTGCTCTACCTGCCGACTCAATATTTATGCCTACTGAAGGTATGATTGAGCTAAATGGTATGAGCATAACTTCTATGTTTTTTAAAGAAATGACCAATAAAATTGGAGTTGATTTTTTAACCATTGGTTGGGAAGATTTTAAATCAGCCGGTGATATGATGAGCAAAACACAATTTAGCGATTCATCAAAACACCAATTGCGAGTAATTCTAGATCAAAAATATGACCAGTTCTTAGAATCAGTTTATGACATGAGAGGTATTTCTAAGTCAGAAAGCCATTATATTATGAGTAAAGGAATTTATTCATCACAAGAGGCTATTCAAAATAAGTTTATTGATGGTATTGCCAGCGAATACGATTTAAAAAGAATGATTAGAACAATGCATTTCCCTAAGGATAGCATTGAATCGCTAACTGTATCAACCGATATAAACCTTGTTTCTATAGGTTCTTATTATTCATCTAATCCTAAATCGGACAGAGAAATAGCAAGTAGTGATACACAAATAGCAATAGTTTCAGCATCTGGTGAGATTTCGAGCGGTTACAAAAATTCTTCTCCTTTTGGTGGCGATGAAGAAGGGATTTATTCAGATTCATTTATAAAGAATTTGAAAAAAGCTAGAGAAGATGAAGATGTTAAATTAATAATTTTAAGAATAGATTCTCCAGGTGGATCGGCTATGGCTTCCGATGAAATGTGGGAAGAAATTCAATTAACAAAAAAAGTAAAACCAGTATGGGCTTCAATGAGCTCTGTTGCTGCCTCTGGTGGCTATTATATGTCGATGGCTTGCGATAAAATTTATGCCCACCCACAAACAATAACAGGTTCTATAGGTGTAATTTTAGCTATCCCTAATATGAGCGAAACAGCCGAAATGCTTGGAATTACTTTTGATACATTAGCTACAACCCCTGCTGCTCAATTCTTAAATGGTGCTTATAAATACCAATCTCAAGATATAGCAAGGTTAAAAGACATTTCTTGGAATCTTTATAGAAGGTTTGTTCAGCGAGCTGCAGATAGCAGAGGGCTTACTTTCGATGAAATGAGAGCTAATGCAAAAGGTAGAGTTTGGACAGGACAAGATGCATTAAAAAATGGATTAGTTGATGAACTTGCTGGTCTCGACAAGGTAATAGATGATGCTAAAATAGAACTAGGTATTGATCCAGAAAAATTAGTTTATTTAAAACAGTATCCTAATACAAATGAATCACTAGAAGATTTCTTTGAAAAACTATTTAACGGAGAAGAGAACCCAGAAGCTGAAATAAAAAATGAAAAAGTTGCTGAAATGTTAGGGCTAGATCCTATTAGTTTTGCAACAAGATTATCTCTATTACCTGATTCTCATAAAGCTCAGTTATTTCATACAATGAAATTAATTGAACTATCTAAGAAAGAAAAAATACTAATGGCGATGCCAACAATTCCAATTTTTAATTAATATTACAATAAAGCCTCCTTCCAATTAGGAGGCTTTTTTCATTTATTAGATTATTATATATTGAAAAATTCTTTATCCTAATCTTAAAAAAACCAAAGAAATTTATTAATGTATTTTGTAAATCCACATAATGGTCTTGGTTCTAATTATCTAATTGACATGTATGGACTTGAAGCAAATTCATTTTATGAAGATGATTTAGAACTTAAGTTAAGATCCTTAGCTAAAGAGTTTAATTGTACTCCAATTAAATTTCAAAATCATAGATTTTCTCCACAAGGATATACAGCCGTTTTGCTTTTAAAAGAAAGCCATTTATCTATTCACACTTGGCCAGAAAAGGATTATATTGCAATTGACTTTTTTTCATGTGGTGCTATTCCCGAAATAAATTTTGTAAAAGAAACAATTGCTTCACTATTTAAAGCAAAATTTGTTAATATTGAGAAAGTAGTAAGAGGCAATCACAAACAAAACAAAGGTAATTAATCTTGCAAGCCAATAAAGTAATATTAAATCTATCAATATTTTTAATTGCATTGTTTCTCATTTCATCAATATCGAGATGTGGAAGTTCATCTAACGATAATAACACTAATGCTATTAATATTGTTGGACCAGCTGATAGCCTATTAAAAGTATATAAAAACAAAAATAATCTTACTATTATCCTTTCGGATATGGACTACATAGAAAGCAATGATTTGTATCAACACAAATATCATATTGTTTATACCGAAACTAAAAATAGTAGCAATAATTCAAAAGTAGATTCAACTAACGACGATCCATTGTTGACCCAAGGGCAAACTTCAAATAAGACAAGTGCTATGGTTGATTCAACAGATTGGATAAAAGTAGATGTAGCTTATTTTGATAAGCACATTAATGATTTAGGAATGGAAATAGCTTCGATAGACAATGGTTCTATTCGCAAAGCATCTGCACCTGCTGGATATACAAACTATGTTGGAAACGAAAATTATGGATCTTGGGATAATTCAAATAATTGGATGTTTTACCCAAGGTATAGTTTTTTTAATGCATGGCTAATGTACAGCATAATGCCTATAAGATATTCATATTGGGACACTTACAGAACAGGTTACTATAGAACAGGCTCATCATATTACGGTACTGGTACCAATGGTGGCAGAATGTATGGTTCAGGTAGTAACGTTTCTAATAACTACAAAAATAAAAATTGGACTAATAAATCACCATCTTCTAAAAGATCAATACGAAGCAAAGCTCAAAGAACAACTGCCAAAAAAACATCATTTGGAGGCAGGCGATCTAGCTCTAGATATGGCTCAAGTGCAAGATCTCGAGGAAGTAGTTTCGGTAAATAAAAAGAGATAAACATGGATCATGACATTTTTTACTATATAGATTTTTTCTACTATTCTGTTGCATATATGGCAATGGCATTTTTATTATTTTTAGTAGGAAAGTTTGTTTACGGTATCTTACATAAAAAAATTAATGTTAAACATCAGCTAGTAGAAGAAGATAATTTTGCTTTTGCAATAGCTCATACTGGTTATTTTATTGGTTTATTACTAGCAATAGGTGCGGCAATTCAAGGTGATAGCTATGGCTTGCTAATAGATTTACAAGAAATTGCAATTTGGGGATTATTCTCAATTATCCTCCTAAACTTATCTGTAATAATTAACGATAAAATTATTTTACGCAAGTTTAGTGTTTACAAAGAGATAATCGAAGATAAAAATGAAGGTACAGGTGTTATAGAAGCCGCAAGCATGATCTCTTCTGGATTAATAATATTTGGTGCAGTTTCTGGTGAAGCTCACGATTTAGTTTCAGGTATAACTCAAGCAACTGTATTTTGGCTAATTGGACAGTTTGGAATATTACTAGTTTCAATTGTTTACCAATGGTCTACTCCCTATGATATTCATGAACACATCGAAAAAGACAACGTTGCAGTTGGATTAGGTTTTGCAGGTGCAATTATAGCAATAGGAAATCTAATAAGATATGGGATAGAAGGTGAGTTTATTTCTTGGGCTGATTCTTTAATATTTGTGGGATTTGACCTCTTTCTTGGCTTGATGTTTTTACCCGTAATTAGATACCTTACCGATAAAATTCTTTTACCTGGTCAAGATATTACAGATGAGCTTATCAACCAAGAAAAGCCTAATGTTGGTGCTGGTTTAATTGAAGCTTTCGCCTATATTGGTGGATCAATTCTAATTACTTGGTGTCTATAAATTTTTGAAATTTCGCTCTAATATATTAAAAGCAGCTGTATTTTTAAGTGGCTTTTCTGGTATTGTTGCCGAATATGTTTTATCCACTCTTGCTTCATATTTCTTAGGAAATTCACTTGTCCAATGGGCAATGATTATTTCCGTAATGCTTTTTTCAATGGGTCTAGGGGCTCGCTTCAGTAAGTACATTAATAATAATTTATTAAGTAGCTTTATATTAATTGAGTTCATATTATCAATATTTGTAGCCAGCTCATCTTTAATAAGTTACACAACTGCGGCTTTTACAGATAGTACAGTTTTTATTATATATAGCTTATCAATTATCATTGGGTTTTTAATAGGTCTTGAAATACCACTTGTTATAAGGTTAAATGATGAATTAGAAGAATTAAAAATTAATATTTCTGCTGTTTTAGAAAAAGATTATTATGGTTCATTAGCGGGTGGACTATTTTTTAGTTTTTTTGGTTTACCATATTTAGGGCTAACTTACACACCAATGGTACTGGGTAGTTTAAATCTCATTGTTGCTATTCTGCTGTTAATTATTGTAATAAAATCACTTGATAAAAAATCCTTTAAACCCATATTAATATTAGGTTTTATAACAGTTACTATACTTGTTTCAAATTTCATTTTCGCCGATAAAATTCTTTTATTCGCTGAACAAAGGACTTATCAAGACAAAGTTATTTATTCAGAACAAAGTAAATATCAAAAAATTGTTATAACCCAATGGAAAGAAGATTATTGGCTTTTCATAAATGGTAGTCAGCAGCTTAGCAGTTATGATGAAGTACTTTACCATGAACCTATTGTCCATATACCAGCCTATTTATCAGCTTATCAGAAAAAAGCCTTAGTTTTTGGAGGTGGCGATGGATGTGTTGCAAGAGAGTTGCTAAAGTACCCTCAATTAGAATATATTAAGCTGGTAGATCTTGATCCAGCTATGACTAATCTTGGAAGGAACCACTCTGTAATAAATAGCATTAACAATGATGCCCTTAATAGTGATAAAGTTAAAATTTTCAATCAAGATGCTTTTACTTTTGCTAAAGCCGAAAAACAACTTTATGATTTAATTATTATTGATTTACCTGACCCCAAAACTCCAGATTTATCAAGACTTTATTCTCGTGAATTTTATTGGTTATGCAACAAAATATTATCTAATGATGGTATTATTATTACCCAAGCTGGAAGTCCTTATTATGCCCCTGAGGCATTCAATTGTATAGATAATACCCTTCAATCAGCAGGGTTTGCAACTGTTCCTATGCACAATCAGATTATGACATTGGGAGAGTGGGGTTGGATCTTAGGATCAAAATCACTTAGCAAATTACAATTAAGAACACGCTTAGAAAGTGCAAAATTCGATAATATTGAAACACAGTTTCTCAATAATTCCGCAGTAAATATGATGATAAATTTTGGTAACAATATATTTATTAAGGATAGTATTCAATCAGTAAATACTTTAAATGAACCATTTTTGTATCAATATTATTTATCAGGTGATTGGAAATTGTATTGAAGCTTTTTAGCTCAGCCATTTAGTAAAGTTCATACTTTTATGAAGAATTCTTACAACTATTATTTCGTCTTTTTGAATTTTGTAAAAATTAAATGAGATGTAATAGAGAAATAATTATAATCCAAATCATCAACCTTTAAGTCCCTGCCAACATCTGGAAATTTCGTAAGTTTCCTAATTGCATTAACTATTACCTTAAAATATTTATCAGCCTGCGATTTTGACCAATTTGCTAATGTATAATCATATATAGAGTCAATATCTCGATATGCCTCTTTTGTTATTGTGAGGTTCATCTATTTTGAAGCCTTTGTAAATGCAATTCGGGATCATAATCCCTTATCACTTCGCTTTTATCGCCCTTTTGAAGTTCTATTTTCAGATTTTTCAAAACGTTTTCATCGTGAAGAAAAAATTCCTCGTAAAGAAAATTCATATCAAATTCTTCAGGGAATTCCTTGATTTTAACTAGTAATTGATATTTTGTCATCTGTTTAGTAAAGTTAAACTTATATAAAAAATGCTATAATATTATATTACGCCTTAACAATATGTTTTATTTTTTTTATTATAAATTTAATAGAAATTAAGCATGAGATAAACCTCAGATTTACTATAAAAAAGGTTCATTATTTGAAAAATTGGGTAAATTAGGAACACAAGTTTTATAATTATGGTAAGATTTTAAATCCCTACATTTATTTTGCTAATACCGCTTTTGCCTTTAGATACGACCTATAAGTATTTTATATTCCATAATTCCAAATATTTTCCATATCTTCAAATATGAAAATTCTGCTTTTAATATTACTATCATTTACTGCTGTTTTCTCTAAGGAGATAATGACAATAACTATAGATGGTGGCATAGGTGCTGCTACGGAAGAATTTATTTCTACTGCCATCACAGAAGCAGAAGAAAAACATACAGAAGCATTAATAATAAAGCTTAATACACCAGGTGGTTATGTCAATTCTACCCGTGGTATAGTTTCTTCAATTTTAAATTCAGAAATTCCTGTTGTAGTTTATGTGTCTCCCTCAGGAGCTCATGCAGGTTCAGCAGGTATGTTCATTACAATAACTGCTGATATTGCTGCTATGGCAGACGGTACAAATATGGGTTCAGCTCACCCAGTAGGCATGGGGGGCGAGTCTGGTGATAGTTCTGATTTTATGACTCAAAAAGTTACCAATGATGCTGCCGCTTGGGCTAGATCAATTGCTGAAAAGCGTGGTCGAAATAAACAATGGGCAGAAGCAGCAACACGGCAAAGTATCTCTAATTCTGCCAAAGAATTGCTCGATTCTAATGTTATAGACATAATTGCTCCAAATATGGATTCACTTATTAGATCACTTAATGGTTGGCAAGTAATTAAAGGTTCAAATACTTATACCCTTAATACAGATAATATTACAATTATAGAGCGGAATAAAGATTGGAAAGAAGAATTATTAAGTGTAATTAGCGATCCCAATATCGCTTATATATTCATATTAATAACAATAGCTGGTTTTTATTTGGAAATTAAAGCTCCAGGTTCTGTTATCCCAGGTGTTGTTGGAGCTATATCGGCGGTTTTAGCAGCTTATTCTTTACAAATGCTACCTGTAAATTATCTAGGGTTAATTTTAATTGCCCTTTCTTTTATAATGTTTCTTTTGGAAGTTTGGGTAACCAGTTATGGAATTTTATCAATTGGTGGTATCCTCTCATTTTTTTTAGGATCTATTATGTTAATTGATTCCCCAAGTGAAATAATGGATATTTCCTATTCATTAATAATTACAACAACTATTTGTATTGCATTTCTTTTTGGCTTTGTAATATACTTTGGAACTAAATCACAGTTTCGTAAAAATGCTACTGGTTTGGATTCAATGATAGATAAAACTGCAGTCTGTTGTAAAGATATTGAGCCAAATTCTTTTGGCGAAGTCAAAATTAATGGTGAACGTTGGCAAGCTGCTAGTGCCACTTCTATTAAACAAAATGAAAGGGTAAAAGTTCTTTCAGTAAAAGGGTTGAAACTTACAGTAATTAAATTATAAGGAGATTTCGTAGTGGGTTATATATTTATCGTGCCGCTAATTTTTTTGGCGATGATACTATTCTCAATGATAAAAGTTTTGAATGAGTATGAAAGAGCAGTTGTTTTCCGTTTAGGTAGAGTGATTGGTGTTAAAGGTCCAGGTCTAATTATCTTGATTCCTTTTATTGATAAAATGCAAAAAGTATCACTCAGAACAGTAGTTTTAGATGTTCAACCGCAAGATATTATTACTAGAGATAATATTTCAGTTACAGTAAATGCAGTTTTATATTTTAAAGTTGTAGATCCAAATAATGCTATTTTGGAAGTTGACAACTACCTATATGCTACTAATCAACTTTCGCAAACCACTCTTAGAAGTATTTGCGGTGAAAGTGAACTTGATGAATTACTATCTGAACGTGAAAAAATAAATTCAAAACTTCAAGCTATTATTGACGAACAAACTGAGCCATGGGGTATAAAAGTTTCTGCTGTTGAACTAAAGCAAATTGATTTACCAGAAGAGATGAGAAGAGCAATGGCAAAACAAGCTGAAGCCGAAAGAGAAAAACGATCTAAAATAATTCACTCAGAAGGAGAATTCCAAGCAGCCAGAAGGTTAGCCGATGCCGCTGAAGTTATACAAAAACAACCAGCCGCCCTTCAACTAAGATATTTACAAACATTATCAGACATTGCACAAGAGAATAATTCTACAATTGCATTCCCAATTCCAATAGAAATGTTCCAACCTTTCGTAGATAATTTTAAGAATAATATCAAAGTAGATCAAAAAGATTAACATTACAAAAAAAAGGGTTCTAAATTGAACCCTTTTTTATACTCCATAAAAGCTTTTTAAGCCGTTTTTGGAGATAACTTTTTCTACTTTTAGCCTAATTACTTTTTGTAAAATCGCTTAGAAACGATTTATGGGCTTAAAAATTAATTGTTTTCAGCTCCATTTTCTAGCCATCGTCTAATCCCAACCTCTTGATTTTCTGTTGCAGGAATTAAATTTAGATTTAATAGATGTGGATTTCTTTGATCCATTACTTGCAAAAGTAAACTTGCATCTGGATTATATCCTCCTTGATTATCATCTTGTAGATTAATAATCCCTGGTCCGCTCCAAAGTTTAAACCAAGAACTTAAATCTATTCCACCAGCGATACTATTTGAAGAGTGACAACCAGAATAAGCACATCTTAATCTTAAAAAAGGTTCCACGTGAAACCTATACGATATTTCTTCATCTTCGGGGAACACGAAATTAAACCTATTAATTTGATTCGCATCATCACAAGACAAGTTGATAAAACTAATTATTGGGATTATAAATAGTATCTTAATAAGATTCTTCTTCATTTGGAAATTCTCCATTTCTTATATCTTCTATATATTTCGAAACAGAATCATTAATTGTTTCATTAAGGTTTGCATATTTTCTTACAAATCTTGGATTAAAATCAACAGTTAATCCAAGCATATCAGTATATACTAATATTTGACCATCACAAAAAGGACCGGCTCCAATCCCTATTGTTGGTATATCTAAACTCTCTGTGATTTCTTTACCTAGCGTAGCAGGAATTTTTTCCAAGACGATAGCAAAAACACCAGATTCTTGCAATAAAAGGGCATCTTTTTTAATTTCTTCAGCTTCTTTTTTATCTTTTCCTCTTGTTTTATAGGAACCAAATTGATTAATCGATTGAGGAGTTAACCCCAAGTGACCCATTACAGGAATCCCAATTTTTGTTAGTTGTGAAATAGTGTCAGCAACCATTTCTCCACCCTCTAGCTTTACAGCACTACAACCAGTTTCTTTCATTAAAATACCAGCATTTCTAATTGCTTCTTTTGTGCTAACTTGGTAGGACATAAAAGGCATATCTGCTATTACTAAAGCTCTATCAGCACCTTTAACAACTGCTTTGCTATGATAAACTGTATCTTCTAAGGAAACTGAAATAGTTGTATCATGCCCTTGGATTACATTTCCTAATGAATCCCCAACAAGTATTACATCAATTCCTGCATTATCTAATATTTTTGCAATTGTATAATCATAAGCGGTTAAACAAGAAATGCTAATTCCTGCATCCTTCATTTCTTGAAGCCTTTTAGTAGTAACTCGCTTATTAAGAAAATTAGATGGTTTGCTTATACTCATTACTTATTTACTCCTAAGTTTTCTATAATAGCTTATATCAATCTCATATTTTCTTATTTTATTATGTAATGTTTCACGTGAAACACCTAATTGAGCTGCAGATTTAGAGACATTACCTTTACATAATTCAAGCATTGATTCAATTTTTTGTTTATCTACTTTTTCTAAATCTTCTTTTAAAGTTCTTTCGTTAGATAATGTTGCCCCACTATTTACAGTATCATTAGATATATTTCCAATAATTTTGCTTAATTCGTTAACCTCTAATGACTGTTTACGAGAAGTTTGCAAAGCTACTTTTAAGGCAGAAGAAAGCTCTCTTACATTACCATACCATTTCTGTTCCTGAATATATTCCATTGCAGATTGTGAAATGTACTTATCATCATCAAATTTTTCGTTGTGTAGCTTTACATAAAACTTAGCAATGTCTGGAATATCTTCTCTTCTTTCTCTTAATGATGGAAGGCTTATCTCGCACTCTCTTAAACGATGATATAATTGCTCTCTATATTGGTTATCTTTTATTGCAGCTATAAGATCTTTATCCGTAGCTGAAATAAATCTTAGATCAACTTCTTCGGATTCGATTGACCCTACCCTTCTTATGATTTTCTCTTCTATTGGTATCAAAAGATTTGCCTGCATGTCGATAGGCAAATCACCAATTTCATCTAAAAACAATGTTCCATTATTTGCTGAATGAAACAATCCCTTTTTGTTATCAGAAGCACCTGAAAATGAACCTTTTAAATGTCCAAATAATTCGGATTGAAATAAATCATGTGGAATATTTGGTATATCTACCGTAACAAATGAAGATCTAGCTCTACGGCTTATAGAGTGTAATGCCTTCGCTACTAATTTCTTTCCTGTACCAGTTTCTCCTGTTACAAGTACATTTAATTCAGTACGACCAAATCGGATTATATTATCACCAATTTGAATCATTTTATTACTTTTTCCAATTATACCATGCATTTCTAAAAATTGCAATATTTCTTTAGATTCGCCACTCGGCCCTAATCTTTCCATTGCACTTTTTAGCACAGAGTTGATTTTTTCCTTAGATATTATTGATTTTTCAATAAAGTTTATAGCTCCCAGTTTAGTAGCTTTAACAGCAGTTTCGATTGTTCCTTTTCCAGAAATCATGACCACTGGTATATCACTATGGGACTTCCTAGAATATTCTAAAATATCTAGTCCTGTTTTTTGTACACCAACACCAAATTCTATATCTAGCATCATCAGGCTAATCTCAGATGAATTGGCAGATATATATGATATTGTTTCGTCTGGATTATCTAAGGTTATAGCTTCGTGTCCAAACGATTCTACAATCTCCTTTAATGTAGAAGAAAAATCATGGTTATCATCAGCAATTAATATTTTCATTTTATTTCTTGTGTAAATACATTTGATCTTTTGGTAATGCTTTATCTAACATTGCCCAAACCTTTCGGAAACCTTCACTACCAATAGCTTCATAATTTGGGTTCCATAATGCTCTTAGATTAGTACCTGCATCTGGATTAATTAGCTGTACAAAAACCATTGTATCAGCTGGTACAAACAAAGCTTGAGCTTTTATAAATTCTTTTTGTACTTGTACATATATATCACAATATGTTTCACGTGAAACACTTTCGATGTAATTAGGCTTACTATTTATTAAATCTTCAATTTTTTCTTTTCTAACTACAATCTTTGTTTCATCTTGTCGGTAAATGTCACCTTGTGTGTTAAGTTGATAGGCTTTTTCTGTCTGGTTCTGTTTATAGACATAACCCCATCTTATAACTGCATTTTTGGTTAATTCACTTACACAGTTACTTATTACAGGTGGATTTTCTTGCTTATTTTCTTTCTTAGTAGAAGAACATGAAAGCAATAATGAAAATATTAATATATATTTAAGCATTTTTCTTTTTTTGAATAAAGTCATTAAAACGATCTATACACTCATCTTTACCAAGTATTTCCATTGTTTCGAACATACCAGCACCAACAGGCTTGCCAGTTATCATTAATCTAATAGGGTGCATAATTTGTCCAAATTTCATATTATTAGAATTTATGTAATCTTCTGCAATTTTGTGCATGGTATCTACATTCCATGTGTCTAATGCTTTAAAATTTTGAATCAATGGTTCTATTTTTTGGAGTGTATCTTCTTTCCACTGCTTCTTTTCATATTTTTCATCAAAGGATTTAGGTTTATCAAACATATAATCACCAAATTCAATAATTTCATGAGCGAAAGTAATTCTCTCTTTTAGTAAATTAATAACTGATTTTATATATTCCTTATCTTTTGTGATATTACTATCGCTAAGTTTGTTCTCAATTTGTTTATACAAATCTTCAAGTGGTGATTGACGCAAATACATTGAATTCATCCATTCAAGTTTAGGACGGTCGAAAATAGCACCACCTTTATTTACTTTTTCTAAATTAAATCCATTTATTAAATCATCAATAGAATGGATTTCATTTTCTCCAGAGGGGTTCCAACCAAGAAGAGAAACAAAATTTACGAATGCTTCCTTTATATATCCTTTTTGTCGGAAGTCTTCTACTGCTACATCTCCATGTCTTTTTGATAATTTCGTTTTATTATTATTTAAGAGTAATGGTAAGTGAGCAAATTTTGGAGCTTCCCAACCAAAGGCTTTGTATAATAATATATGTTTTGGCGTTGATGGAAGCCATTCTTCTCCCCTAATTACGTGGGTGATTTCCATAAGATGATCATCTACTACATTTGCTAAATGGTATGTAGGGAAACCATCTGATTTTAATAATATTTGATCATCAACATCTCTACCTTTAACAGAAACATCACCTCTAATAACATCTTTAAAATGAATTTCTTCATTAAATGGTACTTTTAACCTAACAACATGTGGAGCATTTGAATCCAAGAGTTTTTTGGTTTCAACATCACCTAATGTATATTGGTTTTTCATAGAAGATCTATCGTACTTTGGGGCAATTCCAGACTTCTTTTGTCTTTCTCGCATAGCATCAATTTCTTCAGATGTATCAAATGCATAATAAGCAGAATCATTAGCAATTAGTTCTTCAGAGTATTTTCTATAAAGGTCAAAACGTTCAGATTGGATATATGGACCTTTACCACCATCTTTTCCGGGGCCTTCATCATGTTCTATTCCAGCCCATTTAAGTGATTGTATTAATGCCTCTTGAGCACCTTCTACCAGGCGTGTTCTATCAGTATCCTCTATTCTTAATATGAAAGTTCCACCCTGATTTTTAGCAAAAAGATAGTTATATAATGCTGTTCTTAGACCCCCAACATGCAAGTATCCCGTTGGTGAAGGTGCAAATCTTACTCTTACTGACATAAATTATCCAATTATTTTTTATACAATTTAATATATGTGGAAAACCCTTGCAAGAAAGATTACAAAGTATTATCCATTTTAGCTTGCAAAATTACGATTTTTATAGTGGATATGTGTAATAAATTACATAAGTGAAATTGATTATA
>JAONBD010000018.1 GCA_028376765.1 Candidatus Kapaibacterium sp. | reverse complement strand
TACCCATATATTACAAATGGTTTGTAAAATATAGGTGAACTATAAAAAAAAGCCCAAGAATGGAATTTCTTGAGCTTTTTATTATCATTTTAATGTTTTAAGATTTAAATAATTGAATTATATACGTCTAAGCTGCCAAACTCCACCAATTAACATCAAACACATAAACGAATACATACCCCACTCGCCTAGTGTTGGGATTGTGAATCCTGTTACTTCGGGTGCATTATTTGTTAAATAATTTGCTGTTGCTTGATTGTTACCAGTTGCGAATGGTATCAAAGCAAATCTGAAAGTTAAATCTTTACCGTAGCTAAGAGTAGAATTAGTTTTATTTAAATCACTAATGATTTCTACAACAGTAGAATTTCCTATGTTATCGTTTAAAGAATACTCATTACCATCAACTGGAAAATCACTAGAACTTAATGTAGCATCATTTGTTCTTATTAAAAGATAACTTGCACTATTTGTTGTAGCCAAACTTTCATATTCTAAAGTTATTTTATCTACGTCAGTTCCTACTTGCCTAAGATATGCTGAATGGTTCACTGGTTCTGAAACCAAAGTCCAAAAACTTGTCTCATCACTAACTGTAAAAGAGCCAGCACTATTAGTCGCACTTGCTCGCAAGAAGTACTCCGTGTTTGCAGTCAAATTCTGACTATCTTCATATTCAACATTTACTTGATTTGGGACAGCAGTTACTGTATTGCTATAACTCAAGCTGTAATTGCCAGTCGCAGTGCCATACTCAAATGTAAAAGTTGCGTCAGATCCACCAGTAGTAAGATTCATATTTATCCTAGCAGATGTAGGGTTAATCTGATCTGCACCTAAATCAGCAATCTCTACAGGGCCTTCTGTTGCTGGTGTAACATTTTCATAATATTGAAATGTATCACTACCTTCACTAATTAAAATATCCAAATCACCATCACCATCTAAGTCACCAGTGCTCATTCTACTATACAGAGTATTAGGGGGATTGCCAGAAAAGCCAAATGTATTAGTAATTGGAGACCCAAAACTTGGACTGTTTGCAGTGCCTACATTTTCGTAGAATACTATATTAGCGTACCTAGCACCAGTAAATAAATCTAAATCGCCGTCATTATCTATATCAATAAAAGCTGGGGAATTATAGTATGTAGTATTGGGTACCTGAACTATTCCAAATGTATTTGTTTTTGGTGAAGCGAAGCTGGGTAATTTATCAGTACCAATATTTTCATAATAATAAAAACTACCAGAACCTTCACCAGCCATCAAATCAAAATCTCCATCTTTATCCAAGTCAGCAAATGTAATACCACCTGCGTAAGTATTTGGTGGAAAAGCTGTTATACCAAATGTGTTTGTCTTTGGTGAAGCAAAGCTAGGTAATTTATCAGTACCGGTATTTTCATAATATTCGAAAGCCCCTGCAATTTCTCCAAGCATAAAATCAAAATCACCATCATCGTCTAAATCAACAAATGCTGAGTTATTACCATAATCCGTATCTTTTGCGAGAAAACCGAACGTGTTAGATTTTGGTGCAGCGAAGTCAGGAGAATCTGAAGTTCCAATATTTTCAAAGTATTGAAAGTTACCTTTATTATTGTCATAATTCATTACTAATAGATCAATATCACCATCACCATCTAAATCTGCAAATGCAGGCCCATCATAATTGCTAACTTGATCAGATAGAGTTAAATTAAATGGATTAGCTACTTTGGCATTAAAGGTTGGGCTGTTTGCGTAGATTACTGATTGTGTACCAATCATTAATACTAATGCGGCAAGGCTCATCTTCATAGATTTAGCTAAATTCTTCAATCTGTAATAGATTGATTTCATCTTAACATTAAGCGAGATTAAATCACGAAGCTTAGTTTTCAGTTTAAGATTAGATTTTGTTACCTTATACTGCTGTAAAAGCTCACTTGCCGAACTTAATTTTGAATATATTCTTTTCATTATTATATGATTAATTTTATTTCGTGGATTTTATAATTTCAATTTAATAAAAAATAAATTGTAATATTTTTATTTTTCTTTTGCCCAAAAAGTATTTTCCGGTGTTATCAATTGTTTATACTGATCGCCACTATAATGGTTTAGAATATTCGGTCTTCTTGTTTCTGGCAAGAGGTGAATATCATAAATTTCATCAACTGAAGTTTCATATTTCATCTCATGCATAACAGCTCCTGTTTTGAGATGAATCACAATTACGCCTGCACTGTCGCTAATCCTAGCTATGTCTAAATGTTTGAAAGTACTTGAGTTCTTTCTAAGCTTGCTTGTGGCAACAAATAACAAATCATCATGTATCGCAGCACCCCTTATAAAATAATCTACTTTCTTTATTAATTCTTTCTTTCCATCCTTGGGATCTATTAAGCTAATTTCACCGCTAGCAGATTCCAAAACTAACACCTTCCCATCTACTAATCTTGGACTGTGAGGCATTGCGAGTCCATCACAAATAATTTCTTTTGAATCATAATCTATCAATACTCCACCCTTAGTTATGTTCTCTCTCCAAGACTGTTGAGAGTCACCAGTTCCAAGTGCAGTTAAATATTTTGGTTGGTCATTTTCCATTGCAAGACCATTAAGGTGACATTTATCTATACTTTCAAGTGAAGAAATCCAACTAGGTTTCCAAATTGGTTCAAAATTGAAATGTTCATTAATTTTACAAACACAACTAAATGAAGTATTTACAGCAATCAGCTCATCATTGGTTTTATAAATATCATGAATATCTAAGTAACCAGTATAATATACAGCTCTTGGGAAAAACATTTTATCGTATGTATTTGGCTTTTTGGGATAATTCCTAGCAAGTTCAGTATTCTGCTTAAAAAACACCACTTCATTATCAGTTGCTAAAATCATATTATCATCTTGAATATTAAAACCCATAGCTTTTTTAAATGTTCTGGGTAATTGTATAAGATTAGCATCATCAACTGGTGAAATAAATATTAGCTTTCCCGCTTGAAATGTAGAAATAGCAACTGTTAGGTTTAATTTATTTAATAATTCAGCTAGGGCTGGTGTATAAGATAGTTTGAAGGGTGAGTTTGATTCCATGATTAATATTTATATTTTTAAAAAATAATTTCAAATTTAATAAAAAAAGCTCGGAGAAATGTATTTTCCTAGCTTTAGATTTTATTAATTGTATAAGTCTATATAAATAAATAGAGTAACTTTTTTAACTTCTTCTCACATACCAAACGCCACCGATTAGCATTAGACCCATAAATGCGTACATTCCCCACTCGCCAAGTGTTGGGATTGTAAAGACACTTAATGTTAGCGGGTTTGCTGTTAAGTAATTTGTGGTGGCAATATTACTACCAACCTTGTATGGTATTAATACAAAATTATAATCTTGCTGTGCTCCTAAACTACTTACTGTAAAGTTATATGATAATCAGTATTACCTAAAGAAAACAATAAGCACTTTTTAGATACACCTTAAATATCAATAGATAAATAAAATTTTTATAATTTTGTAGAATAGAAAAAATATTAATGAGAAAAGCAATTATGAGCTACAAACAAAAAATTTATATTGAAAATATTTCTGATCATATTGACAAATCTGTTGAGCTAAATGGTTGGGTATATAATAAGCGTGGGAAAGGTAAACTTAACTTTATCCTATTAAGAGATGGTACTGGAACAATACAGTGTGTTGCTTTTAAACCAAATTTAGGTGAAGAAAAATTTGATGTTGTAAAATCATTAAATCAAGAATCTTCTATTAAAATTAAAGGTAAAGTTGTAGCTTCTGAAAAAGCTCCAGGTGGCTACGAAATTGATGTAGAAGATATTGAAGTTTATCAATTATCTGGTGATTACCCTATAACTCCCAAAGAACATGGAGATAGTTTTTTAATAGAAAACAGACATCTATGGCTCCGATCTTCTCGTCAGCATGCTATTATGAGGATTCGTGCGTCAGTAATGAAGGCCATAAGAGACTTTTTTGATGGCTTAGGATTCAAACTAATTGATTCCCCAATATTTACACCTAATGCTTGCGAAGGAACCTCTACCCTATTCGAAACTGAGTATTTTGATATTGGTTCAGCCTATTTATCACAATCTGGTCAGTTGTATGCAGAAGCTTCTGCAATGGCTCTTGGCAAGGTTTATACATTTGGTCCAGCTTTCAGAGCAGAAAAATCTAAAACAAGAAAGCACTTAACTGAATTTTGGATGGTAGAACCAGAAATGGCTTTTTACGACCTTCAAGATGATATGGAACTTGCTGAAGATATGACAGTTCATATTGTAAAAACTGTATTAAGAGATTGCAGAAAGGAACTTGAAATACTAGAGCGGGATATAAGCAAACTAGAAAAGGTCACTGGTAAATTCCCTAGAATAAGCTATTCTGATGCAGTTGATAAATTAAATGAAATGGATATACCTCTTATAAGAAAAGTAGATGGACAAGATGTAGAAATCAGACCTTTCCCTTGGGGAGAGGATTTTGGTACACCACAAGAAGAAGCATTAACAGCGGATTTGGATCAACCATTATTTATTTACAACTACCCTACCGAAATAAAAGCATTTTATATGAAGCGTGATCCAAACAATCCAAAAGAAGTATTAGCTATGGATATGATTGGTCCTGAATCGTCTGGCGAACTTATCGGTGGGTCGCAAAGAGAAGATAATATAGATTATCTAGAAGAAAGAATCAAAGAAGAAGACCTTGATATGACCGATTTTAAATGGTATATGGATTTAAGAAAATATGGATCGGTTCCTCACTCTGGTTTTGGTATGGGTGTAGAAAGAACAGTGAAATGGATTACTGGTGCCAAACATATTAGAGAGTGTATTCCATTCCCTAGAATGATTCACAGAATTGTACCTTAAATTAGGAAAAAGTTGAAAATGAAAAAACTTGTTTTAATTGTTATCTTTCTTGGATTAATCTCTTGTGAATACGAGCCAACTGGGTCAAATTTTAAAGAAGTAAATCCAGTACCCGAGCCACTAGATTTAGATTTAACAATAACTCCAGAAAATTCTAATATTTGGCTTACTCAAAATGAATATGATGTCTGGTATGACATTCAATGGTCCAATAAGGAATTTCTAGAAGGATATTACTATTTAGATTCAAATTTTAATAGCCCAAATGGAATTAAGAGATTAAGCTCTACTCGAGATCAAATTGAATTAAATACTGAAGAGCTAGAGATTGGTTCAAACCATTTGTTTACAATAGAACTCCACTTTGCTTCAGAGACTGGCTCTTTGGGTGATATAGTGGGTGCAGAAAGATTTATAATCGCTAAACAATGGCAAATCAATATATTTGATAAAGATGATTATACTTTTCCAGCTCCAAATGCCAATCAAGAAAATGGTTCATTAAATATTGAATGGGAAAAACCAAATTTTAATGATATTTACCAATTACAATATAGAAAACTAGCAGGATCAAGGTTGTATAGTGCTGGATTCAAAAATATAAAGGATTCGATTAACAACATAATTGATGATAAATATGTTGGTGAATATGCTAAATATATTTTATCATTCACAGATGTATTCGGACATACAATACCTTTTGATACTCTTGTAAAAGAAACCGAGTTTGGAATATACCAAAGAGTAATTAATGATACCACAGCCGAAATTTATTGGAATAAATGTAACTACCCAGAAAACTTTGGTGAGTATCAATTAACATTTAATAACAATTCTTCAGGTTCTGTGAAAATAACAGATATAAATGATACAAGCTATACAGTAACTGATTTTAGAGTTGGATCTTACCTTGAAGTCGACCTTGTTGTGACACCAAAAGGTGGATATAATTTTAATTTTTACTCCAATGAGGAAACTAATATTGTCCAGACCGAAATTCTGATAAATGGAGAGTTCTTCCCTGAATCTGATTATACTTGGTATGTTGGTAAGGATAAAATATTTTATCAAAATGATGAAACCATTGGTTTTTTTAATACTAATACTTTAGATATTGATTTTGAATATGAAGTAGAAAGCAGAAGCTACGATTCTTATCGAGCCTCACTGAATGGAGATTATTTTATTCATGTTAATGATGATATTGCTACAGTTGTTGATACTAGAAATTATAGTGTAAAGCAATATAATCCACAAGAGGTTAGCAACAACAATGTATCCAATGGGCTTGACTTTTGGAAAGTAGAATTATCAAATAATGGGGTCGCTGTTTTTTATTTTGGCAGCAATGCTTACTTCTATAATATCATTGATGACTCATATTTATTTAAACATGAAAACCTAGATGGTCAATTGTACTTTGATAAAGACGGTGAATATATTTATGAAATCGCTGATAGTGGAGTGAAAAAATATAAATTTTCAAATTCTAAAATTGAATTTATTGAAGAGTGGGAAGAAGATATTATCCGCAGTTCTAATTTAATGCTAATGTCACCTAACGATAAAAACAAAGCTTATTTAAGATCAGGATATTCACAAGGTTTAATTTATGAATTAGATTTGGGTTCAATGACTTCAATTGATGAATATCCTAATACTACTTGGCAATATGCTAATCTCTATGAAAATGTATATTGGGACGTAAATGATTCAATTATCGAGTTTTTTGACCTAGACACAAGAAGCTCTGTTGGAACAATGGATGTTGCAAATAATTCAAATTTAAAGTATCAAAATGGGTACCTTTTGTATCATAGTGGGTCAGGTTTGATTTTTAAAGCGGATTACAAATGAGATTATTTTTCCTATTCATGCTAATGAGCCTAAGCCTGTTTTCAAAAGAACTAACAAAGTTAGATTCTTTATTTTTACAGGAAGATGATAAGAAAGAAAGAATATATATCTTTTTTAGGACATCAGTCCCATTAATTGATTATTCTGGAGTAAAAGATTTATTAAATGAAGCTTCAAGCAGTTCTGAAATAAAATACGAGTTTACTGATGAGTTTCCCATTACACCTGAATTAGGCTTAGATATTAACTTTGCAAGCGATTTAGATTTCATTTCGGGTGCAAGTGTATTTTACCATTCAACTGGTGCTCGGCTAGCTTATTCAGATTTTTCTGGTGAAGCAACAAGCGATTTTGTTACAAATACTTTTGGACTTGCTGGCTTTGTTAGTAAGGTAAGCAGATTCAGTAACAAATATATAAGCTATGGTTTATATTTAGGCTATTTAAGTAAAACATATAAAACCAAAGATGTGATTTCATTAAGCGATTTTTCTGATGAAGTTAGCTCAGATTTTAATGAAAACAGTTATTTTTTGCAACCAAATATAGGTATTGGCTACGACTTTGGCTACTTGATGTGCAGCCTTAATATCAATTATTTATTTGATTTTAACTCGTCTTCACAACGTGGCCAAATGGGTCAGTCGGTTCAAGTTGAAAACTTCATAAATTTTTCAGGTTTTAGAACCGCATTAGTTTTTGGATTTAACTCTAATTTATTTAAAAAAATATTTAAATAATATGTCAATCAAATATATAATAACATTTTTTCTTTTGGTAGGGCTTTTTTCTTGTGATGATGAAGATCAAAGTGTAAGATTCTTTTTTATTGGTGATGGAGAATATTTATATTTAGATTCCACAATTGAAGAAAATGATTATTCTGTTCTTTTATACCAATACGACGTAGAAAGACCAACACTAATTTCAGGCTACAATAATTTGCAACTTGCATTTTATGATTATAAAACAGGGAAATATACTACTAATGTTAGCTTTGATATGAACGTATTTAAAGTAAATGATGATACAATTTATGCACCTTATTATGCTAACCAGACTTTTAATAATTTGGAAGTTACTAATTCTCCTATTTATTTCTCTGAGCCTTCTGATGGTGGGGAGTGGACAGTTCAAATTTTTGGTATGCTCAATGGAAGAGACTTTTTCTCTGAAATGAAATTCGATGATGTTGACGATGCTTTTTTTACAAGAAAATTTGAATACGGTGGGCTTGAATATCAATTTACACTAGTCGAACCATTTTTCCCTAAAGTAGGAATTACTAATATTGAGTTTGCATTACATAAAAACCAAGGAACTTATTGGGAATATGTAAATAACTTTACAACAAGACTTACAATATCAAATGATGATATTACTAATCCTCCAGGTGTTTTAGACCCTACTCCTATTGACTACCAACCTGGTCATTATTCTGGGAAATTAAATATCACTAGTTCAGGTGATTGGTTCTTAAAAATTGAATTGTTTGATGATGAAAATCCAGTTTATACTTACGAGCAAGCAATTTATGTTAAGGTATCATCTTAAAGGAATCAGTATATCTTAAAGCTAATTCCTACTTTACTAGAAAAGCTATCAGTGTTTGAATAAAAACTTATATTGTCATCGACATCAAAAACATTTAATGTTGCTCCAACATAGGCATCTACAGTTGATACTAAATATAAAACTAGAATAAAAAAACCCATTCTATCTCTTGTATCTTGATAGAATTCTTTTTCCAATTTAAGATTATCTAAAACTGTACCTGTAAAATCACCTGAAGAAATCAAATCACGGGTTTTAACAAAATTATTATCATTGAAAATTAGATTAGCGGTTAAAGCTAGCCCTCCACCAAATAATAGTCCGGCTTTCCAATATGATTTATTATAGACTTGACCTCCACCTGGTATTATTGAAAAAATAATAGCATTTGTAGTATTATTTTTTTCAAGTCCAAAAATTGCTTTTTCAGATTTTTCATTAATAGAGGGTTCTGAATTTAAAAAAGTAGAGGAACTTTGTGCAATTAAACCATTATTGATTGCTAAAATTAATATAATTATATTAATTATTACCTGCAAGCTACTGCCTCAATTTCTACAAGAGCACCCTTTGGTAAAGCCGAAACTTGATATGCTGCTCTTGCAGGTTTTGAATCGCCAAAGAAAACTTCATATTCATCGTTCATTTTAGCAAAGTCATTAATATCAACTAGTAACACAGTTACCTTTACAACATCTTTCAGTTGAAATTCTGCTGCTTCAAGTACAGTTTTTAAATTATTTAGGCTAATTTGAGTTTGCTCAACTATTCCACCATTTAGCTCTCCATTTTCATCTAGGGCAATCTGACCAGATAGAAAGAGCATTTCACCTGAACATTTTATGGCTTGTGAGTATGGTCCTATTGGGCTTGGGGCTTTGTCTGTATAAACTATCTCCCTCATTTTATTTCCTTTTTGATTTTATATTAGAAACAAAGATACAAAACGAAATAATTAAATTGTATTCTTAGTTAAAATCGTTTTTTTATTTCAGATTCTGTTTTAAGTATTAATAGTATTGATAATATAATTATTATTAAAATAGCTAGTAATATACTGAGCTTCTGCCCCATTGGAATAATGATTCCTAAAAATGAAATGAGTATATTTTATTCATAGATTTACTTGTATAAAGATGCAGCACCGTATATACCAGCATCTGATAAATATTTTGCTTTTTGAACTACGAAATTATTTTGCTTGTGTTCCAGTAATCGAATTTTCAATATTTCATTAAGTCTATTGTACATAATATCAGTTACCTGAGATAAACCACCACCAATAATTACATTATTAATATCTAATAAATTCATTGCCGATGCAATTCCGTAGCCAAGCATTTCTCCATAGTATTCAAACAATTCAATTGCAATTTTATCTGATTTTGTATTTAAGGATATTTCTTTCATTGACATAGAAATATCACCACCAAGCTCTTGGTATTTTTGTGTAAGTCTCGGCAATCCAGTATAATCTTCCAAAATTCCTTTTCTATTTAGCTTTATATTATCTCTAGTATCATCAAAATTGATAGTTGTGTATCCAATTTCGCCAGCTCCAAAATTATCACCCTTAAATATCTTTCGATTTATGATAATCGCTCCACCAATTCCAGTTCCTAATGTCACGTAAATAAAATTATCCAAACCTATACCATTTCCAAAGTGTAGTTCGGCAAGTGCAGCAACATTTGCATCGTTTTCTATTATTACATCTTTAGAAGTTCTTTTTGATAGTTCATCTTTTAAATTAATATTTTCAAAATCCTTCATATTTGGAGATATATGCACATATCCAATATCTGAAACTACACTTGGGAATCCAATTCCAATTCTGCAGTTAGTATTTTTATTAATAATTTCAGAAATTGAATCAATTATATGGCTTGGTCCATAATCTGAATTTGTAGGTTTTGAGTGCTTTTCTAATAAATTAAATGTTAAATCAAAAATTCCCCATTTAATGTTTGTGCCGCCTATGTCTATTCCTAAATACATTATTTTATCTCTCTTTCATATAGTCTATAAGATTTGTACTGGTTTGAGTTTAAAATGGTAGTAAGCCCTTTAATCATCATATCATTATCCTCCAAAATCCATGACGCTTCCACTCTCTTAATTCCTTTTTGCAAGCAAAGTTTAGCAATTTGATGATATAGGACGGCATCAATACCTTTTCTTTGATACTTTGGTATCAGCCCCAAAACAATTACTCTAACTAAGTTAATTTTTTTCTTTTTTGATAGCAAGTGATAAATTCCAGTTAGGATATTGCCTGATTTATTATGAATTAATGATTGATTAATATCTGGAAGTGCTAAAGCAAACCCTGCTGGCTCTCCATTCGATTCAACTATAACAGCTAAATCTGGATCTGCTATTTGTTTAAAATCAGCAACAAGAAAGTCAAATTCCTCATCAGTCATTTTTACAAAGCCCCAGTTTGGTTCCCAAGCTTCATTATATAAATTTTTAAGGGTAATAACATCTTTTTTGAATTGTGATTTATTTTTAAAATTCATACTCCGAACTGTAAGATTATATCTGTTTTCTAACAAAGATCTGAATCTATTAAGTTTTTCAGTAGAATATGTTTTATCATCTAAAAGAAAAGCGTGTGTATCTTTTGCTTTTTTATAACCCGAATCCTCAATCAATTTGGGATAATATTTTGGATTATAAGACATTAATACTACTGGCGGCGTGTCAAATCCATCTATTAAAATTGCGTTTTCATCATTCATTGATGGATTAACTGGTCCCCTAGATGACTCCATACCATTTTGTTTGAGGAAATTTTCAGCAGAATTGAATAATGCATTTGATGTTGTCAGATTATTCTCACATTCATAAAAACCAAAAAATCCAACTTTATCTTTGTGGGTTATATTATGATTATCATTTATAATTGCAGCTATTCTACCAACTGTAATGTTATTTCTTTTAGCTAAAAATAGCTTTATTTTTGAATGTAAAAAAAAGGGATTCTTTTTTTGATTTAAAAGTTTCTTTCTGTCCATTTTTAATGGAGCCACCCAGTTTTTATCATCTTTGTAGAAATTCCACTGACAATTAATAAACTCATTGAGTTTGGACTTGGAGTCAACTTGAATTATAGTTAAAGTATTATCCATCTAATTTTAGTATGATTTATAATTAAAAAATCAAAAATACATAATAATATAATCACTAAAAATATTTTGATAGAATAGTTTAGTAAATTGGAACTTTAATCATTGCAAAACGTATAAACTAGTCGTTAAAATAATTTAACTTTTTTTCGTTATTAATCATTGAATTTTCAATTAAAGATATTTAATATGTTCAGATTCGAAAATGAAATATATCAATGGGCTTTACTATTAGTACCAGTTGTTTTAATCTTGTACATAGTCGCTCGATTAAAAAGCCGTTCTATGCTTAAAAACTTTGCTGATACAAAATTTATTAATGTTTTAGCTTCAGACAGCTCAAAATCTAAACATCTTGTCAAGTTTATTCTATTAACATTGGCTCTGGCAAGTATTGTTTTGGGCTTAATGAACATGCAATTTGGTACAAAGCTCGAAGAGATTGAAAGAGAAGGAATTGAAATTATTGTAGCTATGGATATATCTAATTCCATGCTTGCTGAAGATATCCAACCAAGCAGGATAGAAAGAGCAAAACAATCTGTTTTAAAGTTAATTGATAATGTCTATAACGATAAATTAGGTTTAATAATCTTTGCTGGAGAATCATTTTTACAACTGCCAATCACAACTGATTACTCAGCTGCAAAACTCCTTGTAAGCACTATTTCTACCGATTTAATACCTACCCAAGGTACCGCTATTGGTTCTTCAATTGAACTTGCAATGGAATCATTTTCAGATAATGAAGTAAATAAAGTACTTATAATTATTACTGATGGTGAAAACCATGAAGACGATGCACTAGGCAGGGCTGAAGAAGCTGTTGAAAAAGGAATCTTTGTTAATACTATAGGAATGGGTTCTGTTAAGGGAGCTCCAATCCCAATTTATCAAAATGGTATAAAAGCTGGGTTCCGCAAAGATAGATCTGGAGAGACAGTTGTCACAAAATTGAATGAAGGAATGCTTAGACAAATTGCAACTACTGGCAATGGTCGATTTATTAGGGCAAGTGGTGCTGATTTAAATCTAAAGGCTATCCTAGACGATTTAGAGAATATAGAAAAAACTAAGTTTGATACTAAAGTATTTACTGATTTTGAAGATCAATTTCAATGGTTTTTTGGCTTTGCTCTTTTACTCTTATTGGTTGAGTTTATTATCAGTTACAGAAAAAATAAAGTTATTGGAAAACTGTTAAATTTTGCAGAGGGAAAATGAAGATATTAGTTTTATTATTTATGTTTTGTTTTAGCGTCTTTGCACAAAAAGAAAACGCTTTAATAAGAAATGGAAATAAAAAGTTCGCTAAAGAAAATTATAATTCTGCGATAAAGGATTATGGTAAATCATTGGAATTAAATCCTGATAACAACTATGCAAAATTCAACCTTGGAAATACTTTTTATAAGTTAGATTCTGCTGAAGCTGCACAGAACTTTTATCAAGGTATGATTAGCGGTGAATCATCAGATTTAGAAAAATCACTAGCTTATTATAATTATGGAAATTCTTTGATGAAAAGTCAAAAGTTTGATAAATCAATTGAGGCTTACAAAAATTCTTTAAAGTTAAATCCTAGTGATACAGATGCAAAATACAATTTAGAGTACGCAAAAAAAATGCTTCAACAACAGCAAGATCAAGATCAGAATCAGGATAAGAACCAAGATCAAGATGATAATAAGGATCAAAACCAAGACAAAAAAAACGAGCAAAATCAAGATCAAAATAATAAAGATGATAAGCAGAAACAAGATCAAGGTGACAAACAGGATAATCAACAAAAAAATGAAGACCAACAAAATCAAGATGGATCTAAACAATCAAATGAAAAAAATAACCAAAATCAGAAAGGAGAAGGTAAACAAGCTCAAGAAATGAAAATCAGTAAAGAGCAAGCAGAACAAATTCTGAAAAACCTAGCTAAACAAGAAAAAGCACTTCTAATGAAAACTAAGAAAAAGAAAGGCGAGAAGAAAAAAGTAGAAAAAAACTGGTAATTTTGGTGAAATGAAAAATATATTAATTATTATATTACTAACGAGTCAGCTTTTTGCTCAGAATTTTAATACTACTATCAGTAAAAACCCGGTTACGCAAGGCGAAAACTTCAGAGTAGTATTTACTTTGAATGCACAGGGTAGTGGCTTTAAAGCTCCTAAATTTTCTGGGTTTACAGTTGTTGGCGGTCCAAGCCAATCAACCAGCACTCAAATTATTAATGGCAAAATGTCCATGGAGCAATCTTGGACTTATGTTTTAAGAGCAGATAAAGTTGGAAACTATTTTATTGCTCCAGCTAATATTTCTGTAGATGGTAAAAATGTAAGATCAAATAGATTGAAGGTAAAGGTTTCTGAACCCAGCCAAGCCGAAAAAGAAAGAAGGCAACAAGCTCAAAAACAAGAACAGAATCTACAAAATCAAGCAGATAAGGTAATAAGTGAAAATCTTTACATGAAAATAAAGATAAGTAGAAACTCTGCCTATATTGGTGAGCAAATACTTGCTACTTATGAGCTTTATGCAAATGACAACCTAAATATTATAAATTTAGAACTAAAAGATATTCCTAATTTCAATGGATTTTGGACATCAGAATTTGATCGTGAAGCTAAATGGGAAAATACTTCGGTTTACGGTGTTAGGTTTAGAAAGGCAGTAATTAAACAAGTACTTTTGTATCCCCAACAATCTGGTGAATTAACATTAGATCCAATGAGATGGAATGCAATTGTGAGATTGAGAACCCCAGGAGCGAGCCAAAAAAGAAGATCTGTTTTTGATAACTTTTTTGACAGAGGTTCATATAAAGATTTCAATTATACTGTTAGTTCTGGTATTAGAAAAATAAAAATTAAAGATTTACCAGACCCAAAACCATTAAGTTTTTATGGCGGAGTTGGGCAATATGAACTAGAATCTTGGTTGGATAAAACTGAACTAAAAACTGGTGAAACATTAAATTTGAAAGTTAAATTATCTGGTGCTGGAAATATGAAACTATTATCAACTCCAGAAATAGATTTACCAACTGGATTTGAACTTTTTGAACCAAAAATGGTTGACAACTCTAAATCTACAACTGCAGGAACTTCTGGTAATATTATATTTGAATATCTTATGATACCTAGAAATGAGGGTGAATTTAAAATTCCTCCATTAGAATATTCTTATTTCAATCCATCAAGCAAAAAATATGAAACATTAAAGACACAAGAGTTCCAAGTATCTGTTTCAAAAGGTGATGGTTCACTTAGTCAAACCGTTATAACAGGTGTTAACAAAGAAAATCTACAATATTTAGGTAAGGATATTAGATTTATAAAAACAGAAACCAATTTACAAAAAAATGGATTTCAGTTTTTTGCCTCCATCTATTATTGGGCATTAATTCTACTTGGTATTTTTCTGTTTATTTTAATTATTATTTACAAAAGAAAAACTGAATCGGATCTGAATAATCAAGACCTACTAAAAACTAGAAAAGCAAAAAAAATTGCAAGAAAGCGACTAGCCGAATCCAAAAAATACCTAGATTCAAATGATAAAGATAAGTTTATTGAAGAGATAATAAAAGTACTATGGAACTACGTTTCTGATAAGCTAACTATAGCAGTATCAGATTTGAGCAAAGATTCCATAGCAACAAAACTAAATCAAAAAGGTGTTAATATAAAAACGAGTAACGAAATCATAGAGCTCATAGAAATTTGTGAATTTTCTAGATATGCACCAAGTGATTCAGAAAATGACCCACAAAATATTTTTAATAGATCTAGCGATTTAATAACAAAAATTGAGGAGGAGCTAAAATGAAGTATTTATTCCTTTTTATCTTATCTCTTTATTTAGTTAGTGCTAGCGAAGCAGACATTGAATTTTCAAATGCAAATAATTTATACAAATCGGGAAATTTTGCAGAAGCAATCGATTCATATATCAAGATAAAAGATAATGGATATCAATCACCAGAATTATATTATAATCTTGCAAATTCATACTACAAACTAGACGAGATTGGCTTATCTATTTTGTATTATGAAAAGGCTCTAAAAATTCATCCAAATGATGAAGATATATTGTTTAACCTTAACATTGCAAAATTAAAAACCGTTGATAAAATAGATAACTTGCCAGAAATTTTCATTGTTAAATATTGGAAACAGCTTGTAAATACTGCAACTTCGAACACTTGGTCTTATATTTCAATTACCATATTTTTTATTTTCATAATATCTATTGCAATATTTATTTTTTCTAACTCTAGCTTTTACAAGAAATTATTTTTTGCAGCTGGATTAGTTTTATTAATTACTTCTGTGCTTTTATCAGTAGCTTCTTTCCAAAAGTTGCAAATAGAGCGAGATGAAAATAGTGCAATTATAGTTAGCCCAAGTGTTTATGTTAAATCTGCTCCTAGCGAATCATCAACAGATTTGTTGATTTTACATGAAGGAACCAAGATAAATATAACAACAAAAGATGGTGAATGGAGAAAATTCAGCTTATCAGACGGGACTGAAGGTTGGGTTAAAGCCTCCTATATTGCAATAATATGACAAATTATAATATACCTGAAATTGATCTGAGCAAATACCATTATCATTTGCCAAAATCAAAGATAGCTGAATACCCTCTTGAAAATAGAGCAAAATCAAAACAACTAATTGTAAATAGAGAATCAGGCGAAATTAGTAGTTCAATATTCAGTGAGCTACCAACACTATTAAATGATAAACACCATTTAGTTTTCAATAAAACTAAAGTAATCAACGCAAGGTTACGCGCCAAGAAACAGAGTGGAGGCAGTGCAGAAATCTTTTTACTAAGTCCACAGCTTCCATCTACCGACCCTCAAATTGCTCTTTTGTCCCAAAACGAAACTGTATGGAAATGCATGATTGGTGGTAAAAAAATAATAGAAGGTATGGAGCTACACACACTTGATAGAGTAGTAAAAATAAGTATTCTTAGTAAAGATGGTAATATTGGTTTTTGTAAATTCTCTTGGGATGGATCAACTAGCTTTTTAGATATAATTGAAAATACTGGAAATATACCACTTCCCCCCTATATTGAAAGAGAACTCAAAGAAAATGACAAACAAAACTATCAAACAGTATATGCAAAAGATTCGGGATCTGTAGCAGCTCCAACGGCTGGATTGCATTTTACTCCTGAGATATTAAACGAACTTAATAATAATGGAGTAACAAAAAGTGAGCTGACTCTACATGTTGGTGCAGGAACTTTCCAACCAATTAAAACAGATGATATAAGAAACCACAAAATGCACCAAGAACTTATTAATGTAAAAAAAGAACAAATAATTGAAATCTTAGAAGCAATCGAGCTAGATAAAAAAATAGTTGCGGTTGGGACTACATCAATTAGAACTTTAGAGTCTATTGCAGTTTTTGGTGAAATATTAAATCGAGACCCAAATATTAATCAGTTTTTGGTTAGTCAATGGGATCCGTATCAAAATAGCAATATTAGCAAAACACAATCCTTAATAAATGTTTTAAATTGGATGGAGCTTAATAAATTTGATTCTATAATTGGTGAAACTGGTTTATTAATAATTCCTTCTTATAAATTTAGATTAGTAGATCACATAATTACAAATTTTCATCAACCAGAAAGTACATTAATCCTTCTTGTAGCTGCATTTTTAGGTGATGATTTGTGGAATAAATCTTATAATTATGCACTTGAAAATTCGTATCGTTTCCTAAGCTATGGGGATAGCTCTCTTTTATTATAATTTTTTTTGCAACGAATTGTCGTTATTTGTGTCATTATAATTAATGATAACATCAAAGATATATTATGTATAAAATTCTATTCCTTTTAATTTTCATCTTAAATCCAATTTTTGCTCAAGAGCTTATTCTAATTGATTTTTCGCAAGATAACTTTCCAGAGTTAGAGGCAAAGTTTTTAATTATTGATGAAAACAACTCACTTGATTTTAATGATAATGTTGAAATATTTTACAGAGGAAATCTAGTAGAATCAACAACCGACTGCCCCGAATTAAACTCCAAAATTGATATATCCTCTGTTTTAACAATTGATGTATCTAACTCGATGAGAGGAGAAAGGTTAACCCTCGCAAAACAAGCAGCAAAAGAATGGATTAATCTTCTTGATTTTCCAAATTCTGAATGTGCAATCACTAGCTTTAGCGATAACTCTTATGTTGTTACCGACTTCACAGCTGATAAAGATAAGCTATTAAAGGGGATTAATTCCTTAATTCCTGTTGGTGGAACTAGTTACGAAAATGGAATTTATGGTCAAAAAACAAGTGCAACAAACTTAGTTTTATCAGCTACTGAAAAACCAATAATTGTATTCCTAACAGATGGAACGAGTGATTTTGAATTTGATAATGCACTAGCTGAAATTCAAAAATCTGGTGCAACTTTCTTTGCGATTTCATTACAAAACCCAATGCCTGATAAATTAAAGCAATTTTCTATTCAAACTGGTGGAATTTTCTTTGAAGATGTTAAAACAGAAAAAGAGATGAAAGCAGTATATCGAGCAATTAATTTTTTATCGACAGGTGGTGAACCTTGTAGCGTAAAATGGGAATCAACTGGCTGTGATATTAAGAGAAATTACCAAATGATTTCATCTAAATACGATTTAGAAAAGGATTTTGAAATAATAATTGATCCTAATCAATTACCTAAAATCCTATATTCTGATGACGTCCCCTTCGATCATGGAATAATTGCACCTCAAGATGAAAGTATTACTACGATAGAAATAACAGCTAGCGGTGATGATATTTCAATTGATGGGATTTCTGTCAGTAACCAATATTTTGAGATAATAGATTGGGGTGGTACTCCACCTCCCTTTACATTATCCCCTGGTGAAACTAGGACAATAACTACAAGATTCAAACCAACAAACAATCAATTTCAGTTTGCAAGTTTTAGATTTGAGTCTAATGCTTGCAATGGTATATTTTTCTATCAAACAGGTGGTGATAAAAATCTGATTGGCGAAGGTAGAACTATAAAGCTAGTCCAGCCCAATGGAGATGAAAGGTTTGAAGTAGGCTCTAACCAAGAAATTAAGTGGGAAGGTATTTTAGAAAATGAGAAAGTTTGCATTCAATATTCAACTGACAATGGTGACTCTTGGATAAATATAAATGAAGGTAACGGAAATCTTTATGAATGGAATAACATTCCAGATACACCATCCGAAAATTGCTTAGCAAGGATTACTATTATTAGTGATGGTTTTAGTGCAATCACCAAAAAAATCACCACTGATGGCTCTGTAATCGAATCGAAATCAAGGCGTGGTCTGGGCTTTATGAAAAGCGATGGGCTTGGAAATATTTATTTTTCTGGTTACTATATTAAAGAATTAGGGATTGAAACTAATACACTAAGCAATCCTGATAACACAAAAAATAATATCTTTATTGCAAAATTTAGTCCTGATTTAGATTTGATATGGGTAAAGGATATCGAAACAGACGAGGACTGTTCAATAGGTTTAAGAGCTATGACAGTAGATTTATTAGGTAATGTTATTATTGGAGGTCATTTTAGAGGAGGAACTATTTTTTCTGAATCTGGTTCTCCCCTAACATCTGATAATCTTACCTACAAATTTTTCATCATGAAATTTGATCCAGATGGTACCGAAACCATGGCTAATTTAAGTGGTGGCTCTATCCCAATGCAAGAGACTAATAATGAAAATTTGAAAGAAACTACAATTGAAACTATACAATCTATTACTACTGATGAACTTGGGTTTATTTATATTGCTGGTGTAACTGTTGATTATTTTAGTTATCAAAACATAAGAGAAAAGGTAGATCAAAATTTAAATGATCAGAAAAATACAGAATTTTTTATTGCTAAATTAGATCCAAATCTCAATTATGTTTCTCATATTTTTACAGATGGAATTAGACCAGAAATTGGGTATTTAACCTATAACAGTGGTAAACTTGCTTACGGAATAAATTATGTTGCTAATGGTAGTATTATTGATTCAGATAGGAGTTCGGAAGAAATTCCTAATTCTCAGAATGTAGACATATTAATTGCTGAGTTTAATAATAACTTGCAACTTCAAAACTCGTTTGTTATTACAGGTCAAGATAGAGTTATGATAGCTGACCTTGAATATTCGCCTGATAACTCCCTAAATATTTTTGGAACATTTGTTAGAACAATAAGGTTTCCAAATGATGAGATTATTAACTCCCCAACACCAGATTTGAGCACGGATCTGTTTTTATCTAAAATTATCCCAAATGGTAATTCTCCCCTTTGGACTAAAACCTTTGGTTCTAATGTAAATCAATTTGGAAATGAGAATGCAAAGTCCATGGATATTGATAATAGTGGAAATATATTAGTAACAGGGACCTATGTAAGTGAGTTCATTTTTGAAGATGTAACCTTTGAAAATCCTAATAATTCAATCAATATCTTTACAATGCAATTTGATATCACAGGAAATTTAACATATACTTCTGCTCCAAATATATATCAAAATGTAAATACAGCCGCACCCTACGATATAGAATTTATTGAAAATGGTTATTTATTCAGTGGTTATTTTGCGAACCAGTTATTTGAAGAACCAAACACCTTAACTGAAGAAGGTGGATTGGGTGATATATTTATTTCTAAATTTGGTTTTGAAAAATCAACCAGTTGTAATAATTTCAGTGAAAATCCAGTTTTTGATATATCAGATAACATTTGGGAAATATACAAAAGTTCAGATCAAGATCTGGACATATCAATAATTGATCAAGTAGATATGGGTGTTGTTGAAGTAGGTTCTACTTCCGAAAAAGTAATTGATGAGTTTATAATCAATAACTCATCTCCCATTTTAAATCTAAATTCTGTAAGTTTTATTAACTCTGATAGATTTGATATTGTTGCTGGAAATCCGCCTAATAAAATTGAGGGTAATTCAAGTTTAAATACAGAATTTTCGTTTTCACCTAATCAAACAGGCTATTTCGAGGCTGATATAATTTTCAAAACTAATTCTGGTGATTTAAAAAGTAAAATATTTGGAAATGGTGTTAATTCATCAATAAATCAGCTTACAAATCCCATTGACTTTGGCCGAGTTGAAATTCTAACAAATGGTAAAACTCTTGTTTCAGATATATTAAAAAATAATGGAATTAATGTATTGGGAATTGATGAAGCTTTAATAATTGGACCAGATATTGAGCAATTTAATTTAAATAATATCTCTACCAATCTTTTGCAAGCTAATGAGATATTAAACTCAAATATAACTTTTGCACCAAGTTTAATTGGTAAAACTTCGTCAATTCTAGCTTTAGTAAATTCTTCTTCAAGCAAAACATGGTTTGTAGATCTATATGGAGAAGGAATTAAAATTGATTCTGCAAGATTTAGAATTTATACAAATAAAATAGAAGATGAGACAGGAAATGAAGTATTAATCCCAATTTATATTGATGGAGTTGATGAGTTAATTGCTAGGAGTGTTGATACAGTACATACAGAGTTGACTTTCAATGAATCATTAATCTACCCATTAGATAATAGTAATATAGGGACTACTTACGGCAGAAAAAGGACAATTCCTCTAGCTATACCATTAGAATCCAATAGTGGAAACTTAGTGATGACACTGACATTTTTAGCAACTCTAGGTGATGAACAAGCAACTATTTTAGATATTCAAAATACTTACCCAGTAGATAATGGTGGCAATGTTATTACCAGCTCCAATTTTGATGAAGAAGATGGAGAGTTTCGTTTGAGCGATATTTGCTGGGATGGTGGAGGCAGATTTGTAACTGGCACAGGAAAATATACTCTTAATATACAACCAAATCCAGTAAAAAAAGAAGTTTTAGTCTCATTTGGAATAATTGAAACAAGTAAAGTGCAAATTTCAATTTATTCAATAGATGGACAGCTAATTAAAGAAATATTCAATCAAGATCTAGAATATGGTTTTTATGAAGAAAATTTTGAATTTGATTTAGAAAATGGAAATTATATTCTAGTAATTGATACAATATCAGGCAGAAAATCAATAAAATTTAATGTTTTTAATTAATATGTAACCAAAATAGTTTTTTAAACGTCATAGGTTTGAATTTATTTATTAAACAAGGATTAACAATGTTAAAAATTCTACTAGCTTTTTCTATATCAAGTATATTTATTTTCTCTCAACAAACAGGTTCTTTTGATACAAATATTCTGTTTAATGGTGAGCAAAGAAAAATATCTATGTATGTGCCTGATGATTACGATGCAAACACTTCATATCGTTTACTAGTTAGCTTGCATGGATCAGGTGATAATAGTACGAATTTAAGAGATGTTCTTATAGGCTCAGCTGGTTGGGAAGGTATATTTGAAAATACTATTTTTGCTTTTCTCGATGGAGGAGATGACCAAGCTAGAGATTTTTATGCTCCAGTTGGAGATGAACAATTTATCCCAACAGCAATTGATTCAGTCAAAAATCTATATACTATTAATAATGATGATATTATTTTACATGGATTTTCACTTGGCGGGAGAGCTGCATTCAAATATGGATTAGATCACCCCGATGATTTTGTTGGTCTTTTGCTTAATACACCAGCTTTCCAAGGACATTTAGATTCAGAAAATGATCCAAATGCAGGTGTAATATATAATTACGAAAATGCTTCGAAAATTCCAATTGTAATTACTGTTGGCGAATTAGATTTAGCTTATGTTAATTCAATAAGACCTGCCTATAGAAATCTTATTTACAATAACGGTAAAGCTCTATCAGCTACAATTCCTAATATGGGTCATACAATACCACCTAATAATATTACTTCACAATTATTAGATATTATATACAACCCTGTTGATCCTGGATTGAATTATGGACTTCTTTCTTTAGAATTTGAAAATGATTTTACTTGTAATCAATCTGGCATTCCTAGTGTTGAAATATTGAGTATTGGCGATGAAGCTCTAACAAATATTAAATTTGAGCTAAAAAACAATACTACTCAAGAGCTAAAAACAATTGAATGGACTGGCGATTTAAAAGAGTTTCAATATGAAAAAATTGATTTAGAAGAAATTTCTTTTGAGTTTGGCGAAAATGATGTTCAAATAAATATTGTTGAAGTTAATGGAGAAGCTGTTGACCCATCAGAGTCTGAAGATTCGTTTGTGGTTAATAGAGAGCAAAGTACTATTGGTACTGATTCATTTAATGAAAGCTTTGAGGATGAATTTCCTTCTACTGGTTGGGAACTTAACGAATCAGGTAAACAATTTGGTTTCGAAGCTGACGAATATGGAGAAAGTGTTACTGACGGTACAAATGCAGTTTTTACTTTTAATTCTATATTTTACTTCTATACAGTAGGATCCAAGGAAGAGCTGATAACTCCAACCTTTAATTTAGACCACCCATTAAATTATGGTATTAGATTTTCATTTGACTATTTTTTCAAATATCATAGTTATCAATTGCAAGATGGAAGTTTTGCTAATTTTAGCGATACACTTTCTATTTCAATAACTGATGATTGTGGAGATACTTGGTACCCAGTATGGACAGCGGCTCATGATGAACTTGCTACTGCCGATCCAATTGTAAACTCAAATGATTTTAATGTGCTTCTTGCTTTGCCTTTAGAAAATGAATGGAAATCTCAAGAAATAGATGTGTATTCAGTTGTAAATGATTTTAGCCTAAATGAATCAGAATTAAAACTAAAATTCACTTATACTTCTGGGCAAGGTGGAACTTTCTTTATGGATAATATAAAAATCAAAGAACTGCTTTCTGTATCTGATGATGTGAAAACAATTGATAATATTTTCCCTGTACCTGCAACTAATTTCCTTTCTTATGAACTAGATCTTGAAAAATCAGGTGTATATAATGTATCAATTTCTGATATAAATGGAAACATTATAAATTCGAGAAATGAGTACTTGGCTTCAGGAGTAAATAAACTGTCAGAGAATTTCAATAATTTAAGTACAGGAACTTACTTTATTAGAGTAAATGGTGAGAAAGAAACATTTGCTAATAAATTTGTAGTAAAATAATTATATACAATTTTTTCTAAGTTAATTTAAAAGAAATCCGATGCGGCAAAGCATCGGATTTTTTTATTTATACTCTTTCAATAACTAAGGCGAACCCTTGTCCAACTCCAACACACATGGTAATTAAAGCAAACTGTTTATCTTTTTCAATTAGTTCGTGCATAGCAGTTAATGTCAACCTAGCACCAGTCATTCCAAGTGGATGGCCAATAGCAATAGCACCCCCATTAGGGTTTATACGTGAATCTCTATCATCGAGCCTCCAACTTCTAGTACAGGCTAAAGCTTGAGCCGAAAAAGCTTCATTTAGTTCGATAATATCTAAGTCATTAAAGCTTAACCCAGCTCTACTTAAGGCTTTATTTGCAGCCTCAATGGGTCCCACTCCCATAATTCTTGGTTCAACACCAGCGGCAGCAGATGATAGAACTTTTGCTTTCGGAGTTAGTGAGTAATCCTTTACAGCTGATTCACCTGCTAAAAGCAGGGCAGCAGCACCATCATTAACACCACTTGCATTTCCAGCTGTAACCGATCCTTCTTTTCTAAATGCAGGACGTAATTTAGAAAGAATTTCTGCAGTAGTCCCCTCTCTAATAAACTCATCTTCATTTATTATTAAATCATCTTTCTTTCTTTGAGGAATTGAAATAGCAAGAATCTCTTTAGCTAATCTTCCATTATTTTTTGCAGCTGTTGCTTTAGATTGCGACCAAGCTGCAAACTGATCTTGATCTTCTCTGGAGATTCCAAATTGCTCTGCTACATTTTCAGCAGTCTGACCCATTGCATCAGTTCCATATTTACTATCTAGTTTAGGATTAACAAATCTCCAACCAATGGAAGTATCAAACATCTCTGCGTTTCTTGCCCATGCAGTCCCAGATTTACTTACCACATAAGGAGCACGACTCATTGATTCTACCCCACCAGCAATGAATAAATCTCCCTCTCCAACTTTAATAGATTTTGAAGCGTTAGCTACAGCACAAGCACCACTTGAACAAAGTCTATTAATTGTTTCTCCTGGAACACTTACTGGAAGTCCAGCAAGAAGTGCCGACATTCTTGCTACATTTCTATTTTCTTCCCCTGCTCCATTTGCATTGCCTAAAATAACATCTTCTATTTTATTTACATCTATGCTTGGGTTTCTATTAATTAGCTCTTTAATTACAAGAGCTGCCATATCATCTGGTCTAACTGTTGCCAGTCCTCCACCAAATTTCCCAATTGGTGTTCTAATACCATCTATCAAGTAAGAATTTGACATTCAATATCTCCTAATTCCTTTCATTTTAAAAATAATTTATCACCTGCAATATCAATTACAGCTTCATGTTTTATAAGAAAAGATTTTCCTATAATTCCTTCTACTCTCAATTTCTTTAAATATCTAAAATCCGAAAAATCAATTGCACCAATTTCATTTTCATTGCCTTTAATATCGCCAATTAAAAATTCATTAACTTTTACTGCATACATCTGACTTTCGTCACCATTTAGCTGAAGATCTCTGTTTTCAATAAGCGTAGATTCAAATTCATATTTATCAGATATTATTTTATCAATGAATGTCTGATCGATACCCATTGATACCATCATTTCAAATTTATGATTATTAATTTTGCAAGCTAATATATATTCTCCAAATAGGTTTTTTTTAAGTGGAACAGCATTGTAACCTGCACTTTCCATAGCACTATTTAGATCTATAAAGCTTAATTGAAAAATCGAAATAATAATTAACAATAACAGCTTCATTTTTTCTTTATTTTATCTCTAAATACTTTTTCAAATTTTTCTAATTTTGGTGTAATTACAAAGCTGCAATAGCCTTGATTAGGATTATTTTCGTAATAGTTTTGATGGTAATTTTCTGCTTCATAAAAATTAATTAACTCACTAATTTCAGTAACAATTTTATTATTCCAAATATTGGCATCACTCAATTCTTTTTTTAGATTTTCAGCAACCTTTTTTTGTTCTAAATCGTGATAAAAAACAGCAGATCTATACTGAGGTCCCTTATCATTTCCTTGTTGGTTAAGTGTTGTTGGGTCATGAGTTTTCCAAAATACTTCTAGTATTTCAGTAAAACTTACAATTGTTGAATCAAAATAAATTCGTGCAACTTCTGCATGACCTGTTGTTTTACCACAAATCTCTTCATAAGTGGGGTTTTCAACATGACCACCAGAATATCCAGAAACAACTTTTTTGACTCCTTCTAATCTCTGAAAAACTGCCTCTACACACCAAAAACATCCAGCACCCAATGTAGCCTGCGACAATTTAGATAAATCTTCCACCTTTTCATCTCCAAATTTTTGGAATTCTTTAGAATCACATGATATAACTCCAAAGAAAATAAATATTATTAATACTGTATTTTTCATATCTGATTAAGAACGCAACTAATTTTAGTATATTGCGTTTGTTAGAATTGAAAACCAAAATCTTACATCTATGAAATTTTTTATTTATACATTAATTATTGTATCTACCCTTAGCATTGGCTACTTTCTATTTATATCAGAAAATGAAGAACAAAATTATATAACTGTTAAACCAGAGTTTGGCAGGTTCGATATTACCGTAACTACAACAGGTGAATTGGAGGCAATTAGTTCTATAAAAATCATGGGCCCCGAGCTTACGGAAATTGGAATTTATAATCAAGTTAAAATATCCAAATTGATAGATGAAGGAACAATTGTCAAGGAAGGAGATTTTGTTGCTACTCTCGACCCTACCCCAGTTGTTGATTTACTTGACGGTGCAAAGTTAGGTTACGATCAAAAAAGTAGTGAATTGAAGATTGCTAAATTAGACTCAACACAAACTTTGACTTCTGCAAGAGATAACATTACTAATCTAAAATATTCGATGGAAGAGGCAAAACTGCAAATGGAACAGTCCAAATTTGAAGCTCCATCTATCATAAGACAGGCAGAAATTTCTTACGAAAAAGCAAAAAGATCTTATGAAAATTCAATAACCAATTATGATATTCAAGTTCAGAAATCTGTTGCGACTGTTCAAGTAGCAACTGCCGAAATGCAAAAAAGATTAAATGAAATATCTAGGATACAGAGTGTTTTACAAAAGATGAAAATTATGGCTCCATCAAATGGAATGTTTACTTATGCTAGGCGAGGTAGTCGTAAAATTGAAGTAAACTCTCAAATTTCTACTTGGTTCCCCCAAGTTGGTGAATTACCTGATTTATCCAAAATGCGATCTAGAACTTATGTTAATGAAATTGATATTCAAAAAGTGAAAAAAGGACAAAATGTTTCGATTGGTTTAGATGCAAATGCCGATAAAAATTTATCTGGACAAGTGGTTTCAGTTGCCAATATAGGTCAAGAAATGGAGGATTCCGATGCTAAAGTATTTGAAGTAATTATAGAGATTAATGAAAAAGATACTACTCTAAGACCAGCTATGACAACCAATAATGAGATATTAGTTAAATCATACCAAGAAGCACTTTCAATACCATTAGAAGCAATATTTATAGATGATAATGATTCAACAAAAATTGAATATGTATACCTAAAAGAAGGTAATTCAATAACAAAAAATGAAATAATTGTTGGCGATATTAATGAAAATTCAGGAATTGTATTAGATGGTTTAGATATAAAATCTGAGCTATTACTTTCTGAACCTGCAAACTCACAAAATATTGTATTAATAAAACTTGATGAAAAATCTAAAACAAATATTAGCAAATCAGATTCTCAACAAATTGAGGCTGATAGCTAAATTTGTTTGAGGGATTATTATATAATATCATTATTGCATTTGAGTCAATCGCACAAAATAAAACTAGAGCTTTGCTTACTTCTTTAGGTATAGTTTTTGGCGTTTCTTCGGTTATTGCTATGCTTGCTATTGGGAAAGGAGCTAGTCAAGAAATTGTTGAAAAGCTTAAAATCCTTGGAACAAATAATATTATAATAACTGGTCTCGATAAAAAAGAATTTAAAAAAAGTCAAGATGTTGCAAATATTGAAAATGAAGAAGAAGGTAGTAACTCCCCGACCCAAAAACAAAAGTTTTCTCCAGGTTTAGCAATTCAAGATGGTGAAATTATTTTAAAAACTTTACCAAATGTCACTCGTTTTTCTTACGAAACAGTTATTGATTTAAATGTTAGAAATAACAGGTCAATGAAACAGGCTAGCCTTGTTGGAATAGACCCTAATTATTTTGATATAAATTCAATAACAACTGTTTCTGGTAGGAAATTTGCGGATTTAGATCATGTAAGGGGAAATAGAGTTTGTATTCTTGGGAGTAATCTTGCTAAAAGACTTTTTCCAACAGAGAAACCACTTGGTAAAAAAGTAAAATGTGGGAAAATTTGGCTTGAGGTAATTGGGATTGCATCTCAGAAATCTGCCTCTGGGTCAATTAAAAATTTACCTGGAATAAGAAATGTAAACCAAGATATTTATACACCTTATAATACATTGAAAATTTACTTTGTTAGAAGAGATGTTGTAAATTCCTCCGATTTAAGAAGAGATAGAAGGCGTGGAGAAGAAAGTCCATCTACAAAAAAAGAAAAGTTCTCACAAATTGATAAATTAATTATTGAAATTAATGACACTGAGCAGATGGTTAGTAGCTCCCCTATTTTAAGAAAATTATTGTTGCGATTACACAACAACAAAGAAGATTTTAAAATTATTGTTCCTGAATTATTACTAGAACAAGAAAAATCTACTAAACAAATCTTTAACATAGTATTATCTGTAATTGCCTCTATATCTTTAATTGTAGGGGGAATTGGTATAATGAATATAATGTTCTCTTCAGTAATGGAACGAACTAAGGAAATAGGAATCAGACGGGCTGTTGGAGCAAAACAAGGTGATATTAGACAGCAATTCATTATAGAAGCAGTTGCAATCAGTCTTAGTGGTGGAATTATAGGAATATTCTTTGGATTAGCAATGAGCTTTACAATTGAGCAAATCACAGAGATAAAAACGATTGTATCGTTAGATTCAGTATTAATATCATTTTTTGTTTCAATAGGCGTGGGCTTGATTTTTGGAATTACGCCTGCTAACAAAGCAGCAGAACAAGATCCAATAACTTTACTTAGATATGAATAAAATTATTTACATTGTTTTTTTACTAACAATACCCTCATTTTCAGCTGAATTTTCAAATATGAGTTTGAAAGAATGTATCAGGCTAGCTCAAGATAAATCCTCGCCTGGTATTGCTGTTAAAAACAGATATAAAAGCCGTAAAAATAATTTTAATTCCTTTAAAACTAATTTATTACCACAGCTGTCGCTAGATCTAAATGTGCCATCACTTTTTCGATCAATTGATGAAGTAGTTCAGCCAGATGGTTCCAGATTATTTACCCCACAATACAGAATCTCAAGTAACGCTTCATTCAATCTATCTCAAGAAATTGTTCCAACTAACACACAATTAATAGTTTCTTCAGGACTAACAAGGCTAGACATAATTGATCCAGTCGAATCTTTACTATGGAGATCAACCCCATTTCAAATACAAATTCAACAACAAATATTTTCTTTTAATAGATTAAAATGGGAAAATCGGATACAAGATAAACAAATTAAATTCTTTGATAAAAGGTATATCGAAGAAATGGAGAATATTGCTATTGAAGTGACAAGTAAATTTTTCAATTTATTTAGTCAACAGATAAACTTTAAAAATGCCGAAAAAAATCTTGCACTAAATGATACTCTATTCAAAATTTCAAAGGGTAGGTATTCAATTGGGAAAATTGCAGAAAATGATTTACTACAATC
>JAONBD010000017.1 GCA_028376765.1 Candidatus Kapaibacterium sp. | reverse complement strand
CAAAAGATATAAATAGTGATTTCTCAGAAGAATCATTTGAATCTTTTAGTGAAGAGCTTTATGGATTAAATGTTGATGGACTAAACGATAATTTTGATAGTGATGAATTTGACTATGATAAAGAGCTGGAAAACTTTGATAGTGATTCTGAAAATATAGTAAATTTACCTACTATAAATAAAAATGAAGAAACTGATACCAGGCCAAAAAAGGAAACAGATTTTCAAAGCGAAAAAATAGAAGTTCAGAATGAAGTTAAGTCTGAAATAATTGAAAATTTAGATGATGAAATAAACGAATTTGATAATCTTTTCCCCGGAGAAGATGAAGAAATTAATCAAGTTGATTATGAAGGTGAGCGAGATGACCTTCAAAATGAAATAGAAAATATTTATAGTGATATTTAATGAAATTTATAGATAGTGCAAAAATTCATGTTGAGTCTGGAGCAGGTGGGAATGGCCACGTTAGCTTCAGAAGAGAAAAATTTGTTCCTAATGGAGGACCAGATGGTGGTAATGGTGGAAAAGGTGGAGATGTAGTACTCGAAGCAGACCCTCATACCAATACCTTACTAGAGTTTAACTTTGTTAAAAAGTACAAAGCTGAAGATGGTCATCATGGTCAGAAGTCTCGGAAAACGGGTAAAAATGGTAAAGATATCATTATTAAAATCCCTGCTGGGACTTTAGTCAAAGATATTGAAAGTGGTGATGTTATCGTTGATCTTGCGAATAAAGGCGATCAACATGTTCTAATAAAAGGTGGTTGGGGAGGCAAAGGAAATTCTGAATTTGCTAATGCAACTAGGCAAGCTCCCAGATTTGCAACTGATGGTAAGCCAGCAATTGAACAACATTTAGAATTAGAATTGAAGTTGCTAGCAAATGTTGGAATTGTAGGTTTCCCAAATGCTGGAAAATCTACTTTGATTTCTTCAATTTCTGCAGCTAAACCGAAGGTAGCAGATTACCCTTTTACTACCTTAGTTCCAAATTTGGGTGTTGTAAAGTTTGGTCAATACAATTCATTTACTGTCGCCGATATACCTGGTTTAATTGAGGGTGCTAGCGAGGGTAAAGGTCTTGGGATCCAGTTTCTGAGACATGTAGAACGGTGTCAAGTCCTCTTGTATCTTCTAGACGCTGCTTCCGATGATCCAGAAAAAGAGTATAATACATTAAAGAACGAATTAAGAAAATTTAATCCTGAAATGCTTGAAAAAGCTGAAATTATTGCATTTAGCAAAATGGATACATTAATAGAAGAGCAACACGAAGAGGTAAATTCTATTAAAATTAATGGAAAAACACCCTTGAAAATTTCTTCTGTTACACGGCTGAATTTAGATAAACTTACTCAAATGTTATATAATACAATACAAGCGAATGAATAATTGAAACTACTTGTAATTATACTTATCTGTTTAAATTTTGAATCTTTTTCACAATTAACTGAAAAAGATTTGTCCAACAAGGGATTAAAAATTATTCAAAACACTGATATAATTAGAAGTAACGAAAAAAGAATAACAAATTCAATTCCACCAGAAACAGATATTGATGTTGCTATTAATCCCTTAGATGATAACAATTTAATCTTAACATCTATTCAACACAGATTAAATAACTCAGAAGACTCCTATTTGATGCCAATTTTCTACTCTCACGATAATGGTAGAAATTGGGCTAGATCAAATTTTAGATTGCTACCCAAAGATGAATATAGGGTAATATTAAATGCAAGCTCTCCTTGTATTGATTTTACTCAAAGAGGACTTGCAATCTTAAGTTGGTCTGTAACATTTTTAGAGCAAAAGTTTCCTGGAGTTGATTCAATTTATCATCAATTATTATTTGCCTATTCGCTTAATGGTGGAGAATCTTGGCAAGAGAATTTCTCAAATTCTTTAATCTCCGAATCTGGCATAAGAGATCCTGCAAAACCAAATCAAGGTTCATTTGTTAGATATTCAGATATACAAATTCTATCGGATACAATTAAAAAAGAAGATTATATTTTTTTTAATGAATTTAGATATGACAAAATTTCAAATACTAAATTTCATATATATAGGTTAGACGGTCTTTTCTTTAGAAAATATTATACTGACAGTCTAATAACTAATGAATATGTTGCAAGTACAAATTATGACTGTATTATTGATAGCTCTGGCTATTTAAATTGTGTGTTTTTATCATTTAATGAAAAACTAAATATCTCTCTTGCAAAAATAGATTTTCAAAAAGGAAGATTACTATTACTAAATGATGTTTCGGAGGTAAACTATACTGGTGGTTTTTATTTCCCAGGTGCTTTTAGCTCTAATTTGATTGGACTAAATGGAAGCTATTTTGCACCTACTCCCAAGTTTATTTTATTAGAAAATAATTATCATATAATTTGGAATTCTTCTGGACTTGAAAGTCAATTATTTAATCATAATATATATTATACTAGAACAAATAATGCAGGAGAAGTCTTAACTCCCAAAATAATTAATAATAATATTAATGGATTTCAATTCAATCCAGATATAAACTTTGCACTTGATGGAAGGCTTTATGTAAGTTATTACGAAATAAACTCTCCAATTGATTCTTCATCTGCTAATATTAATATTACATATTCTGAAGATTGGGGTAATAGTTTTTATTCACCAGTTCAAGTAAATTATAAATCATCAGATTATAATAATGCTGGGGATAGAAATTTTGATTATGGTGTAGGGCTCAACTCAGGATTGAAATCTAATAGTAACCAATTATTTCAATTCTGGACAGACGGAAGGACTAATGACGGAAATTTTGAAGTGTATTTAACTCAATTACCTCTTAATCAAGATTTGGATACTTATGTTAACGAAATTAATAAAAATATCAAAATTGAAGGTCCAAGTATTACTAATAATACTTTCACTTTTGTTGTAACCTCTAAAGTTCAAATTAATAGCTTGGTATATATATCTAATCAATTAGGTCAAAAAATAATTCAAACTAAATATGATAGATTATTGGCGGGTGAAAACTATTACGATTTTAATTTATCGGCTTATCCTTCGGGTATATATTACTTTGTTTCTACTAGTCCATTAGGAAATTTTTCTATTCCATTTTTTAATAATAAATAATGCACTGTTTCTATTCTGAACATATCGAAAAAAATAAATTAATTGAATTAAACACTGAAGAAAACAAACATTTGAAGGTACTTCGATTAAAAGAAAATGAAAGAGCAGCCATAACAAATGGGACTGGAAAATTTGGAATTGGCAGTTATAGCAGAGCAGATGATGGAATAATTATTGAAAATATTTATGACAATTATAATGAAAATAATTTCAAAATTAATTTGGTTTGTGCAATTATAAATGACAAAAATAAAATTGAATTAATTGCTGAAAAAGCTACCGAATTAGGAGCAAATTCTATTATATTTTTTAAAGCAGAAAACTCTCCAAAAATTAAGTTAAAATATGATAGGTTAGAAAAGAAGGTATTAGGTGCGATGAAACAGTCCAACCGTTCTTTCCTGCCCAAAGTAATTGTTTTAGATGGAATTGATGATATATTAAAACATATTAAGGCTAATTCGCTTCTCTATTTCGGGGATCAAGCAGGCAGCAAATCAACAATTGAAAAATCGGATGTAATAAATTTAGTTATTGGACCAGAAAGTGGATTCTCAAAAAAAGACCTTAAATTTTTTGAATTAAATTATAATATTATTAATATTAAGCTTGCATTGCCGATACTTAAAACAGAAACGGCAAGTATATCAATGATGGTGAAAGCAAATGGCTGAAGAATTAGAATGGTACAAATGTAAAGATGTAGGGTGGTGCGATCTATTTAAGGTTGATATTGACCACGAATTTATTAAGGAATCTGAGGGTATTTTCATTTGCTGGACTGGTACTACAATTGACGATAGCTTAACAACCATTGTAGTTGGGCAGGGTTATATTTATGATTTAATTATAGATTTACGTGAAGATCAAGCAATGGAAGCATTTAAGCACAAGGGAGTATTTGTAACTTGGTCCAGGGTAAGCTCCTATAAAATGAATGGAATTGAATTGTTTTTACGAGAAAAATTAAAACCATTATTTAAAGGTGAAAGTATTAGTGGTTGGAAAAAAGAAGTAAATATTCCTTGGGATCAAGATGAAATGGAAGGATTTGAAGATCAACTTCCTGATGAAGAAATGGAATCTGGAGATAAAGAAGCAAAATTGCCTTGGCAATAATACACAAGGCAATTATCTAATATTTGCTACGCATTTTTAGGAATAGTATAAATCTTGATAACATTCTGAGGTAATACAACATTTGTTGATAGTCCTGCAACAAATACTACGTTTTCTCCTCTGTTTACATAATGGACATTACTAATATATTCCCCAATATGGACATATATGTCTCTTCTATCATCAATTTGAGGAACAGTTACAGGATCTACACCCCATACAAAGCACAATCTTCTAGTTGTATTAATACTATCTGTAAGAGCAATTATTGGTATGCTAGGTCTGTATTTAGAAATATATTGAGCAGTATAACCAGTGCCTGTTATGGAAATTATTGCAGTAGCGTTAGTTTGTCTTGCTAGTACGCAAGAGGCATTTGCTAATGCGTCAGAAAAATCGGTTTGGACTTCCATAGGTACATCATGTACAAAGTCTATTGTACAATATTTGTCTTCTACAGTCTTAATAATCTTTTTCATGTAAACTACAGCTTCTATTGGATAGCTACCTACACTAGTTTCTCCAGAAAGCATTACCGCATCGGCACTATCTAATACAGCGTTAGCAACATCACTTGCTTCAGCTCTGGTTGGTCTAGGGTTAGTAATCATCGATTCTAGCATTTGAGTAGCAACAATCACAGGCTTACCATAATAATTGCATTTTTTAATTATATCTTTTTGTACCATAGGTACTTCTTCTGCAGGTATTTCTAATCCTAAATCACCACGGGCTACCATTACAATGTCAGTTTCCTTAACTACTTGTGTCATATTTTCTATTGCTTCTACTCTCTCAATTTTAGAAACAACAGGTAGCATTCTTCCAAAGATTTTCATTGCTGTACGAAGTTCTACAATGTCTCTTTCTGATCTTACAAAGCTCATTGCAACTGCATCGACACCTTCGAATAAACAGAATTTTAAATCTTCAATATCTTTATCGGAAAGTGAAGGAGCTGTAGATTTAACACCAGGTATTACAATACCTTTGTTGTTTTTTAATACTCCACCTTTTACAACAGTCGTAATAATTTCTTTATTTGTGACTTCATCAATATGTAGTATGATATAGCCATCGTCAAGTAACATTTCTTTTTGTGCAATAGCATCATCAATAAGTGCAGGAAATGTTGTTCCTACCTTATTTTCATCACCCAATTTTAAATCTTCGGCAGTTATAATAAACTTTTGACCATCAACTAGGGTTACTTTGTCACCTTTAAGCTTACCAGTACGGATTTTTGGTCCTTGTAAGTCTCCTAAAATTGCAACTGGGATACCCACATTTTCTTCAGCGATTCTAATATTTTTGATTAAATCCCTATGACCCTCGTGTGTACCATGAGAAAAGTTAACTCTAGCTACATTCATTCCAGCTCGTATTAACTTTTCCAACATCTCTACGGAGGAACTTACAGGCCCTAGTGTACATACAATTTTAGTTTTAGCTGGAGTAATACTTGACATATAGTGTGCTCATTTGTTTATTTTATTTATGACAAATTAATATATAAAAGGAGAATTTACAATTAAGATTTAATTTATTGGCAATCAACAACAATTTTACCCATCTGCTTACCCTTTAGTATTTTTTCAATTTCTGGAATTATTTCATCTAACTTAACAGTTTTAGCCATTTCTGAAAGATTATCAGGTTTCCAATCTGTAGCCAAATGCTTCCAAATATCTTTTTTTATTTCAAGACCTCGTTCTGCAGAATCAATTCCAATTAACCTAATTCCTCTAAGAATAAATGGATAAACTGTACTCGAAAATTTATCAGAACCTACCAAACCAATCGAACAAACTAGCCCATGCTGTCCAGTTGAAGAAATAATAGAACTTAAAGTTTGTCCACCAACATTATCTATGGCAGCAATCCATCGAGCTTTATTTAAAGGACGCTTGGAATCAGCTAATACTTCTTCTCTACTAATAATCTGTTTTGCACCTATTTTATTAAGAAATTCGTGTGATTCTTTCTTTCCAGTTGAAGCAATAACATCATACCCAAGTTTTGCTAAAATAGCAATTGCCATAGAACCGACACCACCAGTTGCACCTGTTACTAAAATCTTGCCAGATTCAGGTTTTATATTATTAAATAGAATTTCATGTATGCAAATTCCTGCAGTTACTCCTGCAGTACCATAAACCATTGTTTCATATTCGGATAACTCTTTAGGAAGAGGTATTATCCAATTATCAGGAACTGAAATATATTCAGAAAATCCTCCTGGCGTATTCATACCAAGATCATGACCAGTAACAATAACGATTTCTCCTCTTGAAAAACTGCCATTTTTGGATTCCACAATTTCTCCGATAGCATCTACTCCAGGGATTGTTGGGTATTCTCTTGATATTCCTTTGTGACCTCGAGCTACAAGAGCGTCCTTATAATTTAAGGAAGAGTAATGAACCTTAATTAAATTATCGTTTATTTTTAATATATTAGAGCTAACGGTTCTTACTTTTTTTTCAAAAGTTGAATCACTTTTTTCTTCAATTAATAATGCTTTAAAAGTCATGATTTTACAAATTAGAAATATATTGATATTAATATTGATTACAATCAGTTATAGTGCTGATTCTCGTGAGGCTAAAATAGTTATAAATAGCTCAACAAACAAGATTATTCCTCAGCAACAAAAAGGTGCTTTTATTGAACTGCTCAATGATTACATAAATGGACCAATGGGAATGTGGTCACAAGAATTCTATGATAGGGGATTTGATATAAATCCAATCTTAGATGGAATCTCGCCAAAATGGAAGACCCTAGGATCTCCAAGTAATGAAAATGGTGGATATAATGAAAATGGTAAATACTGTGTAAATTTAGGCAGTGGGGATGGAGTGTATCAAGAAATTTTTAATTCTGATAATATTCCACTTGATTTTTACTTTTATGGTATGGGTAAAAGTAATGGTTCTAAAATAGTAATCAAAATATTGAATGTTGATATGAGCGAAGTACTATTTGTAAGTGAACCATTTAGCTTAGAAGAAAATAATTGGAATAAATATATAATAAGCTCAAATCCGATTACTGACCATATTAAAGTTAATATTTTGTTTGAATGCACTGATGGAGTTGCTTTAATTGATGAAGTATCCTGTATGCCATCTAATAATATTAAAGGTGTTAGAAAAGAATATTATGATTTATATAAACAATGGAAACCAAAAATATTAAGATATCCAGGTGGTTGGTTTGCGGATTCTCCCGCAGGGCATTGGGAATATGGGATTGGTGATATTGATAAAAGGAAATCCCCAAATCTTGTTGGAAGTATAAACCAACGAATTGATTTAGGAACAAAAGAAATTTTTGATTTTTGCAACCTAATAGATATGGAACTTCACCTGACAGTTAATTTTGAGAATGGAGATATAAACGAAGCGGCAAACTGGGTTGAATATTGCAACAGTAATAATCAGACCGAATTTGGCAGTTTAAGACAAAGTCACGGTTTTAATGGTCCACTCAATGTAAAATACTGGGAAATTGGTAATGAACAATGGACAGATCCAGAGAATTATTCAATTCATTATAATGATTATTATTACAAAATGAAAGAAAAAGATAATAGTATCATTACGATAACTAATGGTAATCATTGGACTTGGAAAAGCTTTTTTGAAACTTTAATGAGTAATATTGAAGATAGAGCAGATATTTGGGGTTGGCATCCACAAGCTGGTATTAAACCAAATGATACACAAAATTTGAGAAATCAATATTTAGTAATGATGAGTTTGAACAATGGGAATAAAACTTATTTTGACAGTTGTCAGCAATGGATTATTGATTACAACCTTGAAGAGAAAATGATTCAAGGTTCAACAGAATGGTGGAGCTCCTATGGTAGTGATAGAGATTGGTTATTAGATACTAATGTGCGAAATGCTAGTTTAGAGTCCCCTATTTTTAATGTTGATATGCAACATTTTTATATGAGACAAGCTGAGAAAATGGCAATTGGTGAAAGAACAGTTGGTATTGGCTTAATAAATAGAAAATTGAATTCGAAAGGTGAAAGAGTTATTTTTGGAAATGGAGCTTTCCATGGACTTGCAATGATTAATAATCACTCAGGTTATAAATTGATGGATTTTGTAGCAATTTCAGATAAATTCAACCATATTGTAGAAGATTATGCCTACCAAGTTGGAGTTGATTGGGTAGATGTGGTAGTAACTGAAGATACTGATAGTATTTATGTTTCTGTAATTAACAAAGACCCTGACCAAGAAGCTTCAGTTGAAATTGATTTGGGTAATTTAAAAAATCCACAATTTATGATGAGATATGATTTAACAAGCGATAACTTTTTAGATGCTAGTACTGCCGATCAGCCAAATAAACTTATTGAAAGAAAGAGCAAAATTGAATTCACTAATCAAGTAATTATACCTAAACATTCATTTAGTATTTTTGCTTTTGATAAGGGAATCAAAAATTCTGTTCAAATTTCAGAGAATGTTATTAATAAATATCCAATCCCTGCTCTTAATAACATTTCAATTAGTGTTGTAGAAAAAATTAATTTTGTTTCAGAAATATTTCTTTTAGATAATCTTGGCAATAAATTTATACCTAAATACAAAACAAAAGATAATTTAATAATATTAGACTTAAAAAATATTCCAATAGGGTTTTATGTTATATCAGCAAAAATCAATAATTTTGAACTTCTTGATAAATTTATTAAAAACTAAGGAATTAACATGGATATTAAAAAAGTATTAGTGCTTGGTGCAGGGCAAATGGGTAATGGAATTACTCAAGTTTTTGCAAGTAAAAACTATTCGGTTGTTATGGCTGATATTTCGGAAGATGCAACCAAAAAAGGTCTTGCTACTATTGAAAAAAGTTTAGGCAGATTATTAAAAAAAGAACGTATTTCTCAAGAACAGTTTGATAGTACATTAGCTAATATTACTACAACTACCGATTTTACAAGTGCTAGCGATTCAGATTTAGTGATAGAAGCTGTATCAGAGAACAAAGATTTAAAATTTAAAATCTTTAGAGATTTAGATGAAAAAATGAACAAAAATGCAATTTTAGCATCAAATACATCAACAATTTCAATTACAGAAATAGCAGCGGTAACAAGCAGACCAGATAAGGTAATTGGAATGCATTTTATGAACCCAGTACCTGTAATGAAGTTAGTGGAGTTAATCAGAGGTTTATCTACTTCTGACGAGGTTTATTCAGCAATTGAGTCTACAACAAAAGAGCTTTCAAAAGTCCCTGTTTTAGCAAATGATTACCCTGGTTTTATTGCCAATAGAATATTATTACCATATATCAATGAAGCTTGCTTCGCTTTAATGGAAGGTGTTGGTACTGTTGAAGGAATAGATACTGTTGCTAAATTAGGTTTTGCAAATCCAATGGGTCCACTTTCACTAGCTGATTTGATCGGATTGGATACTTGCCTTGCTATTTTAGAAGTTTTACATGGCGATTTAGGAGATTCAAAATATAGACCAAATCCTCTTCTTAAAAAATTAGTTGCTGCTGGTCACTATGGTAGAAAAAATGGAATTGGCTTCTATGATTATTCTGGTGAAACACCTAAACCATTATCATTTAATTTATAATTAGATATACTAGGCTATATATATTTCAGGGTTTGTGCTTTTTAGTACAAGCCCTTTTTTTTAAAATAAAAAAAAGCTACAAGAAATTAATCTTGCAGCTTTTAATACAAAGGAGCGGAGCTTACGAGACTCGAACTCGCGGCCTCCAGTGTGACAGACTGGCGCTCTAACCAAACTGAGCTAAAGCTCCTTATTTGTTCTTACCATCAAGTAAGGATACAAAAATAGGGGGTTCTTACCAATTATCCAAATTATTTTTAGTCTAAAACTAATATTTGTTCAATAATGTGGAAATCTTTACTTTTTGCTTTAACAAAGTAAAGCCTTCTTGGGTTAGTTAAAGGTATAGATATTATAGATTTACCACTATAGTAATTGAAAAATTCATCTTGCAGTAATTTCCCATTTATATCGTATATTTCTATAGTTGCAATACCTTTATTTCTTGTATTTGATGAAATATGTAAAATATTGTTTTTAATATAAATATTAGGTTTAGATGAAAAAGCAACAGAAGTTTCTATATTAGTAGGCAGTATCAGTGGATCTACGCCACATGTTATTTTCTCATTATTTTTAAGAGCCATTAATGTTTCTGTTTCTGAATAAGGCAACCTTTTAACATAATTGGAATTAAAGGCTCTAATATAATATTTCAAAGTATCACTAAAAAAATAATCATCATCTACATCAAAATAAAATAGATTATTATCATTTGATTTCATCTCTAATTCATCGTAAGAACTTGTATTGGGATTATACAGACCTATGATTGCAGATTCTAAATTGCTTTCGTATTTAATAAATGTAGTGATTCTTGTTTGATTATTTTTAAGAGTATAATATGATGGATCTGCTATTGCTATACCTGCTAATTCAAAAGCTCTTTCCATATTGGGGATACCATACCCAATTTCAAAATTAGGGCTTTGATAATTGGAACTTGATTCAAATAAAATAGATCTAACCTGCCAAGGAGCAAGTTCTGGGAATGCTGACCTTAGCAGAGAAACGCATCCTGCAATTAGTGGTGACGAGAATGAAGTACCTGAACCAACACCTACTTGTGGATTATTTGGATCGCTAGTAGCAGCAAAAACTACTCCTGTTCCTTTTGCAGAAATATTGGGGAATATACCTTCTCCCGAACGAGGTCCACGGGAACTCAAGTTCCATACATTCTTTTCTGAATCAACTCCAGCAACACTTAAAACGCTATCAGCATCAGCAGGTGCAATTATGGTTGAATCTCTATTTCCAGAGTTTCCTGCAGAAGTAATATGGACGATCCCTCTACTAACACTTTTGTTGACAGCTTGTGAAACTAGTGTTGTGTTTCCATCTAAATCTTCAAAATTATAGGATTGATTTCCAGAGTCGAAATATCTGTAACCTAATGAAGAATTAATAACATTACATCCCTTTGATTCTAACCATTCAATTCCTGCAATGAAATTATCAGCTTCTATTAAAGTTTCACTACCTACATCTTCAGTTCTTGCTAAATAATAATCTGAGTTTGTACTAATCCCCAGAAGCTCTCCATCAACAAACCCAAGTACTGTTGACATTATAGTAGTGCCATGATGAAAACCATTAATAGGGTCATTTTCCTGGTATTGAACTGAATCATCCATTGACACAAAGTCATAATTTTCGATATTTTTTTCAGGAAAACGCACCAAAGCTAATCTTGGGTCAAAACCTGAATCTAAGAAACCTAAAATTGTATTTTCCCCGTTAAAACCCATTTCATGAAGTTTTTCCGCTCCTAGCATTTCTACTTGATTTAAGCTAGATCCGTAGGAATAGCTACCTTTACTTATTAAATTAGAAATTGATGAATTAGTTTTTAGTGGATAATCCAAAATAACTGACTTGCTAGTAGCCGAATCAATTGTTTTAATAAATTCTAATTTTTGGACATCTTTAAAATTGTTAGAATCAATATCCATTAGTAGATAATTGAACCATTTGATTTCATATTTGATTTCCCCATAGTTTGATAAAGAATTTCTATAATCAGGATAAATAGGAGCATCTTCTAAGGAAATAAAGTTATTTCCAAGTGTGGCTTTTCTTCTCGTTATAGATCTTTGCGATAGGGATTCTAACGCTGATTGGTAAATTTGAGTACCAATTTGAAAATTTTCGGGACCTTTATCTTTTAGATAAACCCGATAATATTTTGATGAACTTATAAATAAGGAAAAAATAAAAGTAAGTAGTATGAGTTTCATAGTATTATAAATATATTATTTTTTTAGGAGACGTAATGCCCAAGGTTTTAGTTACAGGTGCTGGAAAAAGATTAGGAAAGGGGATTGCAATAAACTTTGCAAGAAGAGGTTGGGACGTAATAATCCATTATAATCAGTCGGAAGAGGGAGCTAAAGAGGTATTTAATTATATAAGTGAAACTGGTCAAATGGCTTGTCTTTTAAAAGCTGATTTGAGAGATTCATCAGCAGTTGAAAAATCCTTTAAGGATGTTTTTGAGAATTTTGGAGTTCCATCAGTATTGATAAATAATGCTGGGGTTTTTCCTGAAGCTAAACCTATCGAAAAGTTGAATGAATTTGATTTTGAGTTTGCTATGGAGTTAAATACAAAAGCACAATTTATAACCTCAAAAATATTTGCAGAATATGCTCAGAAAGGATCAAGGGTTATAAACATTGCCTCGCTTGGAGGCTTGGAAATATGGAAAAATAGATTGCCATACCATGTATCAAAAGCAGGTTCTATTCACTTGACTCGTGCTTTAGCAGCCGAATTAGCTCCAAAAATTAGTGTAAATAGTATCAACCCTGGTGTAATTGTTGTTCCAGATGATGAGACTGATATTCCAAAACCAAAAGAAAGCAGAATACCTATGGGAAGATATGGAAATGTTGATGATTTGTTTTCTGCAATTGAATTTTTTGCTACTTGTTCTAACTATATCACAGGGCAGAATATTAGCGTAGATGGTGGTCAACATTTTGTTAGATAATCAAATTATAAAAATTTGCTATAAAATCCCTCTTTTTATAATCAGAGATACTTTTAATTCTAATAATAATAATGACAATATCTTCAATTTTCCTGTGAACTTTTATAACTAATATCTAGATAATAAAAAAGAAGCCTCGATGGAAGGCTTCTTTGATTAATATAAATTTCTGAATTGAAATATCATCTATGATTATAGAGACTACTTATCCGCTTCGCCCATGATTGGATCTATTGAACCAATTACAGCAACAACATCAGAAAGCATAGACCCTTCTACCATGTAAGATAATGTTTGTAGGTTGTTTGAGCAAGGGGCTCTAATTTTCAATTTCCAAGGGTGACCAGTACCATCAGAAACCATAAAATAGCCAAGCTCACCTTTAGGGGATTCAACAGCTGTATAGACTTCTCCAGGTTCGGGAGCTGCTCCAAAATTAATTAACATAAAGTCGTTAATTAGTTCTTCCATTTTAGTATAAATCTCTGATTTTTTAGGAAGAACAAATTTTGGATTATTAGCAATCGTTTCGCCTTTTAAATTATCTAGTTTGTCAAGACATTGATGAACAATTTTCAAAGACTCATCCATTTCTCTAACTCTAACCATATATCTAGCCATACAATCAGCATCATTTTCTGTAATTACATCAAAATCTACTTCACCATATTTAAGATAAGGATTATCTTTTCTAATATCTTTAGCCACGCCAGAACCTCTAAGAACAGGCCCTGTAGCACCTAATGCGATTGCTTTATCAGTTGGTAGGATACCTATACCAGCCATTCTATCAACAAATATTCTATTTCTATTAACCATTTTTTTGAAATAGTCCATTTCCTTTGGAAATTCACCAGCCCAGTTTCTGATTTTATTTAAAGTATTTTTGTCAATATCATTTGCTAATCCACCAATTCTTGAGTAGCTAGTAGTGAATCTTGCACCACAAATAAGCTCAAAAATATCATATAGTTTTTCTCTTTCGGTAAATGTCCAAAGCAGGATTGTCATTGCACCAACATCCATACAAGTAGCACCCATAGCCATTAGGTGAGAGCTTATCCTAGCAAGCTCACATACTAAAGTTCTAATCCAAGTAGCTTTTTCGGGTGTGCTTATTCCTAGTGTGTTTTCAATAGCTAAAGAGATCCCAACATTATTTTGCATTGGAGCAAGGTAATCAAGTCTATCTGTATGCGGAATAAATTCGTGCATAGTACAGTTTTCAGCCAACTTTTCGTAGCCTCGGTGCAAGTATCCAAGCTCAGGGACACATTTAATTATTGTTTCACCATCAAGCCTTAATAGTACTCTGAGTACACCATGTGTTGCAGGGTGTTGAGGTCCCATGTTAAGAACCATATCATTTTCTAATGGATCTTCTAAAATCAACTCTGTATCTTTATCTAATAGAGTTTCATAAATTTTTGCTTGACGCTTTCTGTTTAGTTCGTCAATTTCTTTTTGGGTTCGAAGATTATAATCTTGGTACATAATTGCCTAAAATTAGTTTAGTCATTCTAAACGCAATATACGTTATTTTATTTAATATTATAGCGTCTTGTTTATGATAAATATTATTGGATAGTTTTTTTTGATATGGGTCTAATCAGAAAAATAACTGTCCAAAAACAAAATAATTTGAAACAAATTTACGTTTCGAGGTACTATATAATATCAATAAAATCACTTTTTTTTTTCTTGCTTTAATATAATATAAGATATTTTGTAATTTTGTGTGCTTTATTGTGTTAATAAAAATAGAAATTACTATGGAAGACATTAAATTTTCGGAAAAAGAATTACAGGAAGTTCAATACCATATAGACAAATATCCTGAAAAGAAAGCGGCTGTAATGCCAGTTTTATGGATGGCTCAAAAGAAATGGGGTTGGCTGTCGAAAGAGGTAATGATGTATGTTGGCGAATTGCTAGATCTTACCTATGCTCATGTATACGGTGTTGCTACATTTTATACTATGTATTTTAAAAAGCCAATGGGCAAGAATCATGTTCAGGTTTGTACAAATGTTTCATGTATGCTACACAAAGGCGATGAAATTTACGACCATGTTAAAACTAGATTAGGAATTTCCCACAACGAGGCAACCGAAGATGGTTTATTTTCGTTAGAAGAAGTAGAATGTATGGGTGCTTGCGGTGGAGCTCCAATGATAGTAATCAATGAAGATTTTCATGAAAATATTGACATTAGTAAAGTTGATAAAATTCTTGACGATATTAAAAACAAATCTTAAAATGAATGAAAGTATCTAAATCCATATTAATTTTATTTGTCATATTCTATCTGCTTGATTCATTTACTGGCGGACAAATAAGCCCAATATTGGAACTAGATGTTAACAAAATAATAAATGACTTTGAATTATGGCGACTCTTTAGTTACCCATTTGCTACTGGTTCATTCGAATCTAGTCTTTTATTTGTAATTGCAATTGGGCTATTTGGTCCAAAAATCGAAGAAAGATACAATCCCTACATTTTCCCGCTATTGTTTTTCTTGATAAGTTTAATACACGGCACAACATTTACTTGGATTTATATTTATACTGCAAAAACTTTTGCTGGAACAGAAGGTCTTTCTTTCTTTATTTTTTTTGCTTTTATAAATACTAATAGTAAAGCCAAATTCAAGTTTACAAATAAAGGTATAAGGGTACAAGCGTCATTACTAATATCATTGATAATCTCATTATGGCTGGGGATTCAGATTATAAAAGTACTTGATTATAAAATAATGTCCTCTTTAGATTCACTTATTTTTGCTGGACTCGGAATTGGAAATTCAATTATTTTATGGTTGCAATTTTATTTGTTTAGAAAAAAGCAAGAAAGACAAGCAATTGATACTTTAGATATATTAGAAAATGACTCCAATTTTGCAGATGAGGAACTTTCTCAATTTGAAAAAGACGAGCTGAGCCTTGCACTAATTGCTTCTCAACAAAGAATTTATAAAGAACATCAAAAAGATGAAAATTTAGTTATTTCACCTGATCCTCTTCTAAATGAAGAGCGAATGAATAGCCTCCTAGACAAGATATCCGACAAAGGATATACATCACTTAGCACTACTGAGCAAAAGTTTTTAAAAGAATATTCTAAATCTTTGTAATAAGCGAAACTTTTTTTTATTAATTTAGTATTTATAACCAGTTTCTGGGGCTAGAAATAAATTATTAAATATTGGAGTTTTACATGTATCGGTTGATTTTTACCATAACCGCATTTTTTGCTTTTTCAAGCTTACTAATGGCAGACTTGCCAGACCCTAACGCTAAAATTAAGAATGACCCAAGTATTTTGGTCGGAAAACTTGATAATGGGTTAACATATTATATTAAAGAAAACAAAAGACCAGAGAATAGAGCAGAGATTCAGATGGTTATAAAAGCTGGGTCATTACATGAAGATGAAAAGCAACTAGGACTTGCTCACTTTATAGAACACATGGCTTTTAATGGCACTAAAAATTTCCCAAAAAATAAACTTGTGGAATATTTAGAATCTACTGGAATGTCTTTTGGTGGTGATATCAACGCTAATACAAGTTGGGAAAGAGTATATTATTTACTTCAGATTCCAACAGACGATTCTAAAATGTTAGATGATGGTTTTCAAGTATTAAGAGATTGGCTCAGAGATGTATCTTTCGATAAAGGTCAAATTGATGATGAAAGAAAGATTATCGTTGAAGAATGGAGATTAAGAACAAGACAAGCTCAAGCTCAATCAACGAATATACTTTTCAATCAAATGTTTAAAGGATCTCGATATGAGAAAATGACTATTGGTGACACAAATATTATTTTAAATGCTCCAAAAGTAGATTTCACACGATACTATGATAAATTCTACCAGCCAGATATTGCTGCAATTATAGCAGTAGGTGATTTTGATAAAAAAGAAATATTAAAGCTTATCAAAAGTAAATTCGCTAACGTAAAAAAACCTTCAACACCTACTATTGCTAAATCTTACAAAGTTCCTGAACATAAAGATACAAGAGTTTCTGTTTACGAAAATCCAGAACTTCCAAGTTACACAATGTATATGGCACAAAGACATTACAATCTTCCTAAAGGTACATTTGGTGTATATAGAAAGCAATTAGTGGATAGGTTAGCAAGTCAAATGCTTGCTTTAAGGTTTCAGGAGCTAACACAAAAGGGTGGAGCTGCTTTCCAATTTGCATCAGCATCGAAGCAAGATTTTCCAAGTGAATTAATGCCATTTTTTGGAGTTGCAGCATTAAAAGCTGACGACTTAGAAGGTGGTATAAAGGAAATGTTACAAGAAATATATAGAATGGACCAACACGGATTTCTTGCAACTGAACTTGATAGGGTAAAAGGTTCTATTTTATCGAGCATGGAATCAATGGTTAAAAATAAGGACAATATACAATCTAACATATTGGCAGCTGAATTTTCTAGAAACTTTTTAGAAAATGAGTCAATGCCAGGAATTGATAAAGATTATGAGTACACTAAATTATTCTTAGATGATATCACTTTAGATGAAGTAAACAAAGCAGCAAAAAGCTTTGCAAGTGAAAATAGTGTAGTTCTTCATTTAACTGGTCCTAAAGATTTATTAACAAAAGAACAAATTCTTAAAACTTATAATGAAGTAAAAAGCTCAAAACTTGAACCTTGGGTTGATGCTGCTTCAGCTGCAAAATTAATGGAGACTATACCAACAGCTGGAGATATTGTTGATATGAACATGGAGAGCTTTGAATACATCAAAAATGATAAAGGCGATAAGGAATCATTTGATGTTGTAACTTACGACTTGTCAAACGGTATAAAAGTAAAATTAATGAAAACTGATTTGAATGATGATCAAGTGGTTATGAGAGCTTTTTCGCCAGGTGGAAATTTACTAACTGATGAAAACAATTACTTCTCTGCTGTGCAAGCTGATACTTATGTTGGTTTGTCTGGAATTGGAGAAAATGACATTACTACAATTCAAAAGATATTATCTGATAAAAATGTTAGAGTAAGTCCTTACATTTCAGATTATAACGAAGGTATATCTGGTTCAGGTTCTCCTGACGATTTAGAATCGATGTTTCAATTAATTCATTTATACTTTACTTCTCCAAGAATGGATAAACAAGCGATTCAAGCAGATATTGATAGATTAAAGGAAAATGTTAAGAACAGTAGAAATGATCCAAACACGATTTTTAGTGACGCTATCACAAAAACATTATATAACGATCACCCAAGACAGTTTGCTTGGGATATGGATAATATAGGTAAAATTGATCCTGCAAAAGCAATTGAATGGTACAAGGAAAGATTTGCTGATGCATCAGACTTTACTTTCTATTTTGTAGGGAAATTTGAAGATGGTCCAATCAACGAAATGATTACTACATATCTTGCTTCTCTTCCTACATTAGATAGAAAAGAGAGCTGGAAAGATAGAAATATTAGAACTGTAAAAGGTCCTTTGAAAAAAGTTATAAAGGCAGGAAAAGAGCCTAATGCCACTGTTAGATTAAGAATTGATGGAGATTATCCAGAATATAGCCAAGAATCTAATATGAAGATGTATGGCTTATCTAGAGCACTTTCAATTTTGTTAACTGAAAATTTAAGAGAAAAGAAACAAATAGTTTATTCTGCAGGTGCTTTTGATAACACATCAATGAGACCAACTAAAACTTTTGCAATTCAGGTTGCTTATGGGTGTGACCCAGAAAGAGTAGAAGAAGGTATCGAAGTAGTTAAAGAGCAAATGAATTATTTGAAAAATAATAAACTTAATGATACTTATATGTCAAGAGTAAAAGAAGTTATTGAAAGCCAATATAAAAAAGCATTTGAGAGCAATAATTTCTGGGCTGGCTATTTGCAATCTGTTGATTGGAATGGAATGAAGATTGATAGAGCTCAAAACATGTTAGACTTAATTGATGGTATTTCTGCTGATGATATTCAAATGTACGCTAAAAAATATTTTAGAATAGATGAACTAAAACAGTTTATCAGATATCCAGAAGCAAACTAAAAATAATAAACTTTACACATTCCCCTTAATACAACTGTGTTGAGGGGATTTTTTTTGCCAATATATTTTTTAAAAATTATGCAAGTAACAAAATTAGATATGAGGATAGTCTTCTGTAATACCGATTCACTTAAAAATGCAAAGACTATTGCGAGCAGTTTAGTTGAAAAAAAAATAGCTGCTTGTGTGAGTATAATCCCAAAGGTAATTTCAATTTATGAATGGGAAGGTAAGATAGAAAATAGAGAAGAATATACGTTGAAAATCAAGACAATAGAATCTAAGCTTAATATTATAGAATCTGAAATACTAAGTTTGCACGGTGATCAAGTTCCCGAAATTATTACAATTAAGGTTAGCGAAGTATTTGATAAATATGAAGATTGGGTTTCAGGGATATTAGTTTAGTATTTGTTGAATTGGTATATTATGGAATTTAGAATCTATCATATCATCATTTTCTAAATTCAAAACATAATTAATATTTATAATGTTATTATCTAAAGTACCGAAATGGATTGTATTCTCATTAAATATTGTAACTTTATCAAGTTTTATCAATATTCTTAGATTTCCATTTGATATTAATTTTTGATTGGAATCTTGAATGACATTATTTTGACCCAATGAAAAATCCTCGTAGGATTTATCAGTACCGATTAGAAAGCTAATAGTTAATATGTATATTATTTTTATCATTGTTGCGTGTTGAGTCTTTTATTAAATAACACATAAAATCAAATTTTGTCTCATGAAATTATTACTTTTTATTTCACTTTTTTTTATAATGTCCTGTGACGATAACGAAAATCTAGCTGGCAAGTATGATCTACTTACCGCAGAATGGGACTTAGAGGCTATTTATGTAAATGATATTTTATCTTCAAACAATGAAAATATTAAATATATTTTTAATGAAAATCAATCATTTATCAGGATAGATGATAATGGAGCTGAATCTGGTACGTGGCTTTTAGATTCTAAAAATGTATTAGTTTTAAATTGGGAAAGTTCCGAAACTGTAAAATTAAGGATAGTAAAGCTGGACTCAAAAGAATTTAGCTATAATGTATTCCTAGACCAAGGAACTGGTGCTTCGCAATTATCATTAACGTATTCATTTATAAAGTCGAATTCTTCAGGGTAAAGTACTTTATTGAGAACAAGACCATACGGAGCTGCAATTTGGGAGTTAAAGGTTCTATCTTTTAAATGTAACTCTGTCGAAAGTTCCTCAGCATCTCTTCTACCCCTTGATGCTTCAACAATAACACCAGCAAGTGATCTTACCATAGAATAAACAAATCTATCAGCTCTGATAGTCATTCTATAACTATGATTATCCAGTTGCACCCAATCTAAAGACTTTACATCGCAAACATAGCTGGCTGTTTCTTTATTATATTTAGAAAAAGAGGTAAAGTCGTGTTTCCCAATAAAAGCTTGCGAAACATCTTTTAATGACTGTAAATCGAGTTCATGTGGGTAATATGTACCAAACCTTGTTCGGAAAACATCCCAGCGAGTAATAAATGTATAGGTATATTCACGCGCAACAGCATAGTACCTAGCGTTAAATTTGGGGTGAACCTTCCATGCTTTTAACACACGTATATCTTTATTTAAGCTATTGTTAAGCACTTCTGGTAGGTTATCAATAGGTACCCAAAATTTCAAGGTTTTGATATTCACAATTTGGCAGGAGGCATGGACACCTTTATCTGTCCTGCCTGAGCCTACCAATGTAAAATCATCATCTATTACTTTTTCAAATGCCTTTGTTAGCTCACCTTGAACGGTAATTTGATTGTTTTGTTTTTGCCATCCAAAATAATTTGTTCCATCATATTGGACTAGTACTACAATATTGTGCATTATTCAGATTTTATAAATTTACTTACATAGTTTTTATTGTCGTTTGAAATTTTAACTATATAAGTTCCTAGATTTAAATTACTTGTATTGATTTTTATTTTGTTAGATTCGATTGTAAAATCGGAATTTATAATGTTACCATAAATATCAATTAATTCTACCTTTGTATTAAAATCAACATTATCAATTTCTAAAGAATAAGTATCAATTGACGGATTTGGTCCAACTTTAGAGCTACCATTATTCAAATCTACAATAGAAGTTTCAACTTCGTCCTCTTCGCAAGCAACTTCTTTTGTAACAGCATGAGTAATACAAAAGAATAGGTCATTCATTTCATCATCAACATATTGAACGTACCAATATGTTTCTCCAGTTGTTGGAGTTTCTGGTTCACCGTTTGGAATTAAAACAATTAATGAAATTTCAGGAGATCCAAATGAAGATTTAAGTTGATTATGATCTTCATCTTGATTTAATATTGTTACAAATTCATCAGAATTAATCCAAGTTTCTGATATCTCATGGTCAGTAATTAAATCTTCAAAATCTTCGTAAGGAATAGAGCTAGAACCTGCGTCTTGGTATGTGCCAAAAACCTTTACTATCGGTATCATAATACCTAATGATTTGTCACCTTCTTCATGAAAAACATAAGAAAAGACATTAGCAGTTCCATCACTTTCATTAAACTCTACAGTAAAGGAAGTTGTTTCAGTAATCTCAATTTCTAAGCCATTATTTACAGCGATTGCAGATAACACTGGGTTTGTTAGAACACCTTCAGCTATGCCAAGAGCAGATGGGTAAGCCTCTTGTGCTGTATAATAGCTTTGTGAAAAACATATTGAAGATAGTAAAAAAAGAAGTGTAAAAAGTTTTTGCATAATTATTCCTAAAATATTTTAAAATGATATTACCCCAAAAATAACACTTTGCTAGCATATTCACAATTATATTTTGATTAAGTTTGCAATCAAAAATCAACAATAATGTCAAAACCTTTTTCATTTCACATCAAGAACAACTTAAAGCTAGCCTTACCAGTAGCTTTGGGCAACATGATGCACATGATTACAGCACTAGCAGATACATTAATGGTATCAAAAGTTGGGGTAACTGAACTTGCTGCTGTAGGATTTGTTAATGCAGTATTCATGCTTCCCTTTTTAATTGGTACTGGAGTTTCAGCAGGAATAACCGCAGCAGTTGGAAAAGCTAATGGATCGGGCAATACAAATAAAAATAAAAGTTTATTTTTTAGCGGTATGTGGGTTTGTTTTTTAACAAGTCTGATTCTTGGGGCATTATTAATACTAATTAACTTTTTTCTTGATGATATGGGGCAAGAGCAGTCCGTGGTTGATATTTCTTATTCATACTATTGGATCTTAATTGCATCACTACCTTTCTATATGGTTTTTCTGGGATTAAAACAATTTATGGAAGGCTTGGAATCGACTTCTCCTGGTATGCTTATTTTGGTAGTAAGTAATATTATTAATTTGATTTTAAACTATATATTTATTTTTGGAAAATTCGGTTTCGAACCGATGGGCTTGGAAGGTGCTGGATGGGCAACACTAATTTCTAGAATAATTTTAATGTTATTGGCTATTTATGTGATTAGTTCCTTTAGGAAGTTCAAAACATATTTAGATTTTAGTTATTCAAAAGTTAATTGGACTGAAATAAAAGAAATATTTGGAATCGGGTTTCCAATCGGTCTTCAAATTGCTTTTGAAGTTGGTATATTTTCCGTTGGGACAATTTTCGCTGGAATGATAGGTAAGTACGAACAAGCTGCACATAAAATAGCACTTGATTTAGCTGCATTTACATTTATGATTGCAAGTGGTTTTGGATCTTCCTCAACAATTTCGATAAGTAATTACTTTGGTAAGGGTAATTATATAGATATGAAAAAAAGTGCTTATGCCGCCTTAGTTCTTACTTTAATATTTATGAGCTTTACTTGTATTCTATTTTTAACACTAAATGAATATTTCCCTTTGGCTTTCAATGATGATAAAAATGTACTTCAAATTGCATCGGGCTTATTAATTATTGCAGGTTTCTTTCAAATTTCTGATGGATTGCAAGTAACTACTCTTGGAATATTGAGAGGTTTACACGATGTTAAGATTCCTACCATTGTTACCCTTATCTCTTACTGGATGATCGGAATACCATTAGCGTACTATCTTTCGATAACTCTTGAAATTGGACCGGCTGGTATTTGGTATGGCTACTTAACGGGCTTGAGTCTTGTTGCTATTACAATGTTTATTAGATTTGAATTAATCAGTAAAAAATTATTAAAAATAAATTGATAGAAATTGGAAAATATAAGGCTGTATTAGAAAATTCAGGTGCTAACACTGGAAGTTTTAATATGGGTTATGACTTAAAGTTACTAGAGAAAGTTCGTGAATCAGAAATACCAATTTTCAGAACATATTTTTGGAACCCTTGGGCAATCTCATTAGGCAAGAATCAGAAATCTGATGGTTTTGATTTAGCTAAATTATCTCGAGATGGGTATGATATTGTTACAAGACCAACAGGGGGGAGGGCTGTCTTCCATGGTAATGAACTAACTTACAGCTTTATATGCAAGTTGCAAGATGTCTCCCATCACGACATTTATAGAGATATTCATCTTTTTTTCGAAAAAGTATTTAATGATTTAGGAATAAAATCTGATTTTGCAAAGGGTGATATAAAACTTAGTGATTTCTATAATAATAAGTTATCAGCTTCTTGTTTTGCAAGTTCAGCAAGGTATGAATTAACAATTAATAATAAGAAAGTGGTTGGTTCTGCTCAAAGGGTAATAGATGGATTTTTGCTGCAACATGGATCTATCCCTATAGATGATTCATACTTGAAAATTGCAGATTATCAGAAAGGTATAGAGCCTGATAAAATTAGATCATTTTTATCAAAAATATCTACTTCTGTAAATGAAAATATCAAGGGTAATATAGCTTATGACGACATTTTAAATGTGATAAATCGTTACGATTTGTAATCCTTTAACCAAGAAACAAAATTCCGAACAGCTTTTCCTCTATGGCTAATTTTATTTTTTAAATCTGCATCCATTTCAGCAAATGTTGTTGAATAATTTTCTGGAATAAAGATTGGATCGTAGCCAAAACCTGAATCACCCTTTTGTTCATAAGTAATAGTACCTTCACATATTCCTTCGAAAAAGTATGTGGCATTACCATCATAAAAACAAAACACAGTTCGGAATCTAGCCTTACGATTTTCATTTGCTGCTAATTTATCAAGAAGGAGTAAGCGGTTTTGTTGGGAGCTTGCATTAATTCCAGCAAATCTTGCAGAAAAAACACCTGGTTCTCCATCGAGCGAATCAACTTCTAAACCAGTATCATCGGCTAATGATGGAAGATTACTTGCCTTAAAAAATTCATGAGCCTTTATTTTGGCATTACCTTCTAAGCTAGTAGCATTTTCAATTGGATTAATATGCTCCAAATTTATTTCTTTGGGGCTTATGATCTTATAATTAACAAGTGATAGCTTAATTGATTGTTCAATTTCAAGAATTTTATTTTTATTGCCTGTAGCTAGTAAGATTTTGTTATTCATTATTTAGAAAATAGTTATTTAAAAAAAAAGCTCAACAGTTTTTGTTGAGCTTGAGTTTTTTTATTCGTCCATTAATTCTTTTTCTTTTGCATCAAATATGCTATCTAGATTTTTGATATAATCATCGGTGAGCTTTTGAATTTCTTCTTCGCCTTGTTTTCTAAAGTCTTCTGAAAGTTCTTTGTTTTTCTCTGCTTTTTTTAGCGAATCATTTGCATCTCTTCTAACATTTCTAATAGCAACTTTACCATCTTCAACATTAGTTTTCGCCATTTTTACAAATTCTTTTCTTCTTTCTTGTGTAAGAGGTGGAACGTTAATTCTGATAACTTGTCCATCATTCTGAGGATTAAATCCTAAATCAGCAACTTGTATAGCTTTTTCTATTGCAGGCAATAAAGATTTATCCCAAGGTTGAACAATCAGACTTCTAGCATCAGGAACTGATACAGTAGCAGTCTGAGAGATTGGAGTAGCCGTACCATAGGCATCAACTGAAACATCATCTAAAATAGAAGCTGATGCTCGTCCTGTTCTAATTTTGCTTAATTGAGATTCAGTGAACTCAATTGATTTATCCATAGTTTCTTTAGCTTTGGAGGTAATTTCATTTAATTCCATATTAAAACCTTAATTATTAATTGATGTTCCAATAGTTTTACCTTTTAGTAAATCGATAAGATTTCCATCTTTATTGAGATTGATTACTTTTAAGGGCAATTTATTTTCTTTACACAAAGTAATAGCAGTCTGATCCATAACTCTAAGGTTTTTTTCAATTACTTCTTGAAACGTAATTTTTTCAAAAAACTTTGCATTAGGATTAGTTTCAGGGTCGCTATCATAAACACCTTCCACTCTGGTTCCTTTTATAACCATATCAGCTTCGATTTCAATGGCTCTTAAAACAGCTGCTGTATCAGTTGTAAAATAAGGATTTCCTGTACCAGCACCAAATAGAACTACTCTATTTTTTTCTAGATGCCTAATAGCTCTTCTTCTTATAAATTGTTCTGCAATCTGTTCCATCTTTATGGCAGATTGAAGTCTTGTTTGTATTCCTTTTGCTTCTAAGACATTCTGAAAAGCTAGGCAATTGATAACTGTTGCAAGCATTCCCATGTGATCGCCCGAAACCTTATCAACTCCATGAGCTGCAGCTTGAATGCCTCTAAAAATATTACCTCCACCAATAACAATCCCAATTTGTATTCCCAAATTGTGAGCTTCTTGTACTTGGCTACCAAACTTATCGAGAGCTTCAGGGTCTAGTCCAAATTCTCCAGACCCCATTAAGCTTTCACCGCTAACTTTTAATAATATTCTTTTATACGAACTCATTATTCGCCGATTGAAATTCTAGAAAATTCAGTGATTTTTACTTCTTCACCAGCTTGATCTGAAATTTGTTTAACAATATCAGCAATAGTTTTCTTAGAATCTTTAACGAATACTTGTTCAATAAGACAACTTTCTTTGTAAAATTTTTCAACTCTACCATGAGCAACTCTATCTGCTATTTCAGATGGCTTGCCTTCTTGAATAGCCTGATCTCTATAGATTTCTTTTTCTTTATCTAATATTTCTTGAGAAACACCAGATCTATCAATAGAAATTGGTTTCATTGCAGCTATTTGCATCGCAATATCTTTAACAAGAGCTTTAGATTCATCATTAAGTTTGTCTGAGCTTACAGAAAGCAAGACTCCTAATTTTGAACCACTGTGAATATAATTTTCGATATATCCATTACTTTCAAATTTTACAATTCTATTGATGTCAATTTTTTCGCTAAACTTAGAAAGGATTTCGTTGTGATAATCTTCAATTGATTTATCAGAAATACTTAATGCTTTAAGAGCAGAAACATCTGCAATCTCGTTATTCAAATATTCATTTGTAATAGTATTTGCATAATCAACAAATTCTTGATTTTTAGCAACAAAGTCTGTTTCACAAGTAATTTCTGTAATAACTGCTTTTTTGCCATCATCAGTTCTGATAGCTGTTACTAATCCTTCATTTGCTTCTTTATCAGCTCTTTTAGCAGCAGAAGCAGCACCTTTTTTTCTTAAAAATTCGATTGCCTCGTCAAAGTTACCTTCTGTTTGCTCTAGTGCTTTTTTGCAGTCAGCCATACCTGCACCAGTAGCGTCTCTTAATTCTTTGACCATTTTTGCTGAAATACTCATTTTATCTACTCTTATATTAATTGTTTAAAATTATTATATGAAATGTTGCTCTTAATAATAAAAAAGCATCAATATTTTTGATGCTTTATCAATCTCAGTTTTCATTTTCATTTGTTTTTCTTCGTCTGAATTTCCTCTTTCCTTTAGAGTCTTTGTCATCAGATGAGCCCTCACTTTCTTTGCTTTCTCTATCGCTAGAAGAAGATGATTCTGCTAATCTACTTTTGGCAATTTCTCTACCTTCGTTGATTGCTTCAGCAATCATTGTACCTATCAGTTCAATTGTACCAATTGAATCATCATTGGCTGGGATTGGGAAATCTACTCCACCAGGGTCTGTGTTTGTATCACATATTGCGATAACAGGAATCCCTAGTATTTTCGCTTCTTTAATAGCCAAATGCTCTTTTACAGTATCCACTATAAAAAGTGCACCAGGTAATCTAGTCATATCTTCAATACCACCAAATACCTTTCTCAATCTTTCTTTTTCTCTGTCAAGAAGCAATCTTTCTTTCTTCGTGATTTTCTCGTAAGTACCATCAACAGACATTTTGTCGATTGTTTCCAATCTTTTAATTGATTTTCTGATAGTTTGGAAGTTAGTTAACATACCACCTAGCCATCTTTCAGCTACATAGTTAGAACCAGCTTTAATTGCTGTATCTGCCATCAAGCCTTTAGCCTGAGTTTTGGTACCAATAAACAAGATATTTCTACCATTTGCAGCGATTTCAAAAGCTGCGTCTCTTGCAAGAGTAGCTAGAATTTGAGTTTTACGAAGATCGATGATGTGAATACCATTTTTCTCGGTAAAGATGAACTGAGCCATCTTTGGATTCCATCTTCTAGTTAGGTGACCAAAATGTGCACCTGCTTTTAGTAAGCTTTCTATATCTAAATAGTGCTTCATACTTTAATTACTCCTAATTGTGTTGATTCTACGGTGCTCTTCTATCTACGAATCCTAATACCCAATAAGGTACCACACAATTCGTAGTCCAAACACGTGATTATTATAAAAAATATTAACGTTTCGAGAATTGGAAACTTTTTCTTGCTTTCTTTAATCCATATTTCTTACGTTCAACCATACGAGGGTCTCTTGTAAGTAAATCTTTCTCTTTCATCGAAGGTCTTAATTCTTCATCATATTGCAATAATGCTCTTGAAATTGCAAGTTGAGATGCTTCAACCTGACCTGTTATTCCACCACCTGATACTTTAATAAAAATATCAAAAGTACCTAAGGTGCTTGTAACTTCAAGCGGTTGATGAATTTTCTTCTGATGAGTTTCAATAGGGAAATATTGATTAAACTCTTTTGCGTTAACAGTGATTTTACCAGTACCAGGAATCATTCTTGCTGTTGCAACTGATGTTTTCCTTCTACCTGTTCCTCTAAATTGTTTCATTATCTAATGACCTTAGTTTATTTTATTTCTAGAGTTTTTGGCTGTTGAGCTCCATGAGGATGCTCAGTTCCAGTGTAAACTTTTAATTTTGTTTTCATTTTTCTACCCAATCTATTTTTTGGAAGCATACCATTTACGGCCATTTCCATTATCTTTTCTGGGTGTTTTTCCATGTATTCCTTGAAAGAAGTAAACTTACCTCTACCAGGATATTGAGAGTGTCTAAAGTACTCTTTTTGCTCAATTCTCTTACCCTTTAACTCTACTTTATCAGCGTTAAGGATAATTACAAAATCGCCAGTATCTACATGAGGGGTAAACCATGGTTTATGCTTTCCTCTTATTATAGCTGCTACCTGCGATGCTAATCTTCCTACTGTTTTTCCAGCAGCGTCTACTACCCACCAATCTGGGCTGACATCTTCTTTTCTAAATGACTTAGTTATCCAAGCGGTTTCCACAAGAAACTCCGTTTATTTGAAATCGTAAATTTGAATAGCTACAAAAATATGAAAAGTAATGTTTTCTACAAAACTTTTGTTAAAATTATTTTTAATCAGCATTTGCAATTTACGAAACCGAACATTACAAAACCAATTTATTGGAATTCTATTAAAAAATATTTGCTAACAAAAAGGATGTATTTTGGGGGGAGTCCTAAACTTGAAATTTTTTTTAGGTACATTAATTATCAAGAGGAAATAATTAGTTTATCTACTTTATAAAATATACCTTTTGGATTTTATTGTTCTCGATTTTATAAATTGCTACTGCCTTTAAAATTTTATCGGGTATAATTCCAGTTACCTCTTCGGAATCAATTACTGTATTTCCCAAAATGATTCGTTCGGTAATCTTGCAATTCAAATTAGTTAGTTCTTTGAATTTGTCTTGGTAGGCTAACTTCATTTTATCCTTTCCGACATACATTAATTTATTTGGGAAAGTATAAACTTCAACACTATCACTAAATGGAATTAGAAATTTATCTATATCTCGATTATTATAAGCAGTGAGTTGCTGTTTTACTAGTTTTTCAGCTTCTTCTTCAATTTTCATATAATCATCCTTTGAAGTTTGAGATAACAATGTCAATGTAATATAAATGAATACTAATGGTGTAATTATTTGTTTCATTATGTCTTGTGTTTAGTTTTTTGGCAGATTTTTAACAAAACTAATATTTTTATTTAATATATTATAAATGACTCCAAAACCAATAATTGTATATACAATTTGTAGTATATTTAGAATAATATCAGATTTGATATAAACACCAAAATGTGGTATTATCATTAAAGTAAAACCGTAGCTTGATAATAATGAAATAATTACTAATAATATTTTTAAAACCATTTTCAATTAAACTAATATAAAAATATTTTTCTAAAGTTCATAACCAAACTTGATAGAACGAGTTCTGGGTTTACATTTTGTTTTATCATTAATTGGCATTCTTCTATTTTATTTATTGCTGCACTAAAATTTTTATTTGCAAAGCCTTTTGCAAACTTGCTTATCGAATCTAGCTGATCAGCATTTGAAATTTTATCAAATCCATTTGCTACCCTGTAAGCATCTCTTAACCAAACACTTAATAGCTTTAGACCTTTTTTTAGCCTTTCGCTATCCTTTTTGCTACATATACTTTCTATAGTTTCAAATAGTTCACTGGGTTTGTAATTCTTTTTGAGTGATAACCTAAGCATACTCAAAATTAAATTTCTTAATTCGACAACATCTTCACCAGAAAAATCTAATGCTTTAGAGATAGAGCCTTCTGCAAATGGAATAATTAATCTGGAATTATCTTTAGTAATACCATTATTTATTAGATAATTTACAATTAATTCTTCTTTAATAGGATTAAACCTAATTATTTGGCATCTAGATCTAATGGTTGGTAATATCAATTCTAGGTTGCTTGTTGTAAGAATTATTGTTGTTTTTGGTGCAGGCTCTTCAATAGTTTTCAAAAAAGCATTGAATGCTTCATTGTTCATTCTATCAGCATTGCTTATTATATAAACCCTTCTGCCATTGCTGGGAGCAGATAGTTTTAGTGAATTTTTAATCTTTCGTACTTGATCAATCTTTATAAGATTTGCCTTGTCAATGGATATTTGGTGGTAATAATTTTTTGTTTTTAGTTCTAATTGTTTTTTTATTTCTTTTAATTGAGCTTCGCTTAAACCTTCTATTGGGTCAAATTTGCTTGAAGTGGTTTTCTTGACTGTTGGTAATGAAAAAATATAATTAATATTGGGATGATTAAATATATTATTGCTCCATCTTTTTTCAAATTCGGGATCCAAATTTGCAAGTCCATCAGTATAATTAATTGTGGGTGAATTAAGCAATTTTGCAAATTCGAGAGCAACAGCCTCTTTTCCTGTACCTTCATTACCAACAAATAGTAGGGCTGAGGGTATTTTATTGTTTTGTAAAGTCCGAGATAATATCTCTTTTATTCTGTCTTGACCAATTACATTATCCCACGACACTATTATTACACTCCAACTGTTTGTCTTTTTACATAATCGGGACGAGAGCAACTTAATCTTGGTGCTGTTCTTGTTTTATTTACAGCTTCTAGTTTATCATTTTTAGTTAAATATTCAAGATAATCTGCTAATACATTTTTTACTTCATCGACTGCAGCACATTCCATAAGTTGTTTCCTGCATTCAGAAGCTCCAGCATAGCCTTTAAAATAACCTGAATAGTGTTTACGAAATTCTTTGATTCCGTGGTTCCCTTTAAAATCTACAGTAAGCTCTAAATGTTCAATACAAGTATTTATTCTTGTATAGATATCGGGCTCGTCAGGATATTTTCCAGTCTCCAAATAGTCCTTAGCTCGTTTAAAAATAAAAGGATAGCCTATACATCCTCTGCCTATCATAACCGCATCTGCACTGGTTTCATCAAAAGCTCTTTTTACATCTTCGGGGTGGACTACATCTCCGTTCAAAATAAGTGGAATGTCTATTACTTCTTTAATTCTATCAATCCAATCCCAATCTGCAAGTCCCGTCATTCCCATATCTCTTGTTCGGCAATGGACTGCAAGTGCCGCCGCACCAGCATTTTCTATCTTTTTAGCAACATCGGTTATTATAATATTATCTTGATCCCAACCAAGCCTTGTTTTTACAGTTACTGGTATATTTACTGCTTTAGCAACTGCTTCTGTTAAAGCCGCCATTTCATCAGGTTTTTTTAGGAATGCTGCACCAGCATCTCTTTTCACTACTTTTTTTACCCAACAGCCAAAATTAATATCGAGAATATCTGCACCAGCGTCCTCTACAATTTTGGCAGATTGCACCATTGCATCTATATTTCCACCAAAGATTTGCACTGCTACTGGCCTTTCTTGAGGGTCTATTGTCATTTTTTGGAAAGCTCGCTTAGCGTCTCTTATTATTCCCTCCGAAGAGATAAACTCGGTGTAAACAATATCTGCACCAAGATTTTTACAAATCACTCGAAAAGGTAAGTCGCAAACATCTTCCATTGGAGCTAAAAATACTCCGTTTCCTATAGGAATGTTGCCAATGTGTGTATGTTTTTTGTCAATCGCCATGGCGCAAAATTACAAAAAGAAATTTAATAAATTTTTAAAGCATCTTATATTTAAAAAGATGTAATCATAAGACAAGGGAATTTGGAATAAGT
>JAONBD010000016.1 GCA_028376765.1 Candidatus Kapaibacterium sp. | reverse complement strand
AAGAAAATGTTGAAATATCTCTCAATTTTAATAATCATTCAATTTTCAGTTTTCAGTCAATCGCCAGATTGGATTGATATAATAACAGATGATGTTCAAATCGATGCCAGAGGCTACAGGGTTTGGGTAGCTGATGTTAATGGCGATCAATATCCTGATCTTTTATGGGGCGGTGATGTAGGTGGTACTAATAACCACATTCATTTAATGCTAAACCAACAAAATCCTGAATCGCAAAACCCTAAAGATAGAATATTTGTAGATGTTTCTAAAAGTTCTGGAATACAAACAAGCAGGATCACAGATAATGAAAATAGAATAGCAGATGTTGCTGCACTAGGTGATGTAGATAATGATGGAGATATGGATTTAATAACTAGTATTTATACCCATAGGTTGCAAAACTATAGCAATAATGACCAAGGTGATCGGACTGAATTACTTCTTAATGATGGTAATGGTAATTTTACAATTTTTGAGAATAGTGGATTAAATACAATTCAATTTGATGAATCTATTGAAGCAGGAATGACTAACGTTTCTTCAATTTGTTTTTTAGATTATAATAAAGATGGAAATCTTGATGTATATTTTGGTACATGGTTTACCAATTATGTTGGTAGTGCCGCCGATATTTATATGCCTAATATCTTAATGAAAGGTAATGGAGATGGTACTTTTGATAATGTTGGGCCACTAGGAGTAAGAGAGCCACTATATGGAGCAACCGTTTTCGATTGGAATAATGATGGTTGGACTGACATTGCTACTTCATCTTATTGTAGAACTCCATCTAAGCTATATATGAATTTGGGCGGAGAATTTGTTGATGCTACCGAACTTTCTAACTATAACACTCAAAGACTTGGGGGTGATCATGGTCAGAACTTGTGCCAGTGGGAAGCCCTACCAGGCGATTTTGATAACGATGGAGATTTAGATCTTCTAGAAGTTAAAGTGCATGGTGGTTATAACGCTGGTGAGGGGAGAACTACAATTACTACAAATGGTGGCGAAGAAAACGACTACCTATTAAATTGGGACTTATCTAGAATAAACCGTATTGTAAACATGGAGTCTCATATCGGTGATATGGGCGGAGTTTGGATGGACTGGAATAATGATGGTCTTTTAGATATTATGATAGGTCAAGATGGGTATCTAAATGCAAACCCACAAGGTGGTGTAAGATTGTTTTTTATGATCCAAGATGAAAACCATGTATTTAACGAGGTAACTCCAGATTTAGATATTTTACCAGCTATGGAAGAAACTCATTCAATGGAAGCTGCTGATTTTGATCTCGATGGAGATTTAGATTTATTTGCTGCATCTAAATTTACTGAAGTTATTGTTGAAGATGGCGAAGAGAAAACAGTTAAATACAACAGAATAGAATTACTTGAAAATAAAATTGGTAATAAAAATTATTGGATAGCTATAAAGCCAAAGCTAGAAGAAGGACTTGTTTATAATGGTACTAGAATTGAAGTTTATAGAGGCGATGAAATCCTAACTAGAGAAATTCAACAAGGTGGTGGGCATTTTGGATACCAACAGCCTATTACACAATACTTCGGATTGGGCGAAACTTCTAGAATTGATTCAGTAATTATCAAGTATAATGGCACACAAAATAAACAAATAAGATTTGGTTCGATTACAGCTAATAAAAGCTACCTACTAGGTGAAAATAATATTGAAATCCTAACTACAAATTATGATAATTCTAATGGGATTTTAGATGTTGCTGGATCTAACGATATGGGTTTAGTAAATGTTGGTGAAACTGATAATCATGTAATTGAATATACTAATAATTCAGATAAGTCTATTAGTCTTAATGATATTCTGATTGATGGTGATAATGAAATATCATTAGCTGAAAAGAACTACAATTCGATTTTAGCTTCAGGCGAAACTGGTACTATCGAAATTGAATTTACACCTTCAGAACGTAATTATTACTCAAGTGTAATTACTATAGATACTGATGCAAACAATGGTATAGATGGTCAATTCAAAATTGAAGTATTTGGTAATGGATTCGAAGAAAAACCAATTGCTGCATCTTTAAATAATGAACTTGTTTTTGATCCGATATTTATTGGATTAGAATCTAGCTCTGTAACTACAATCAGAAATGCTGGAGAATTACCTTTAACAATTAGTAACATAACATTATCTGATAGCGAAGGTTTTGATTTAGATGTAACTTTGCCGTTAACTATTTTAGCTGGGGAAACATTTGAAATACCTGTCATTTTTACTCCTACAAGACTTGGAAATTATAATTCTGAGATAATTATAGAATCGAATGGTTATAAAACCGAGACTTTAACTATTTCGTTATCAGCAAATTCTAATGGACCAAACCCAATTCCTGCTATAGTAGGATTTCCAATTAAGAATTTTGGAACAGTGAATGTTGGTAGCACTGAAACTTTGAGCATTGAAATTGAAAACACGGGTAATGGAGATTTTATCATAAATGAAATAGTTAAAGAAGAAAATGAAAGTGCATTTACTTTTCCAACACTAGATTTACCATTAAATGTACAAGCTAATTCAATGCAAGAAATTGTTGTTGAATTTATACCAATTAAAGAAGAATCTTACAGTGATATTTTAACATTTGATGCAAATATTGAAAATGATTTAAAGGTTTCAGTTCGAGGGAATGGTTTGGTATCAAGTGTCAATCAAACTATTAATGGTAACTCCCTAGCTATATCTGTTCAACCAAATCCGATTCAAATAAGTTCAACCTTGTTTTTTGATTATGGTGGAATTAAACCAATTATTGCCAATATGTTTATTTGTGATATAGATGGTAGATTTATTCATAAATCTAATGGACTAATGATAAACCCTGGAAGTTCAAAGTTAAATATTGACTTTAGTATATTAGAAAAAGGCGTTTACTTCCTTGTTGTTCAAACTGATGGCGGTCAATTGCAATATAAAATTATTAAGTAGATAAATCATCTGATGAATACATTATGTTGCATAACCTAAAATCAACGAATAACTTATCACTAAGGGAACAGGACATCCTTAGGTCAATTGTAAATTTATATATTTTGAAGGCGGTGCCTGTTGGCTCACGTAAGCTCTCAAAATATCTAGAGGGGCAGTTAGAACTTTCCGCCGCAACCCTGCGCAATATCATGTCAGATTTAGAGGAAATGGATTATATAAATCACCCTCATACTTCGGCCGGAAGAGTTCCTACTGATAAGGGCTACAGGTTTTATGTCGATTCGCTTACGGAAATAGAAAATTTAAGTTCGCAAGAATTAGAATTTGTAAAGAAGTTATCCGAAAGTGAATTGAGCGGCAATGTGCTAAAACAAGCTGGAAGCATCTTAGCTCTATTGTCCCAATCTATAGGATTAGTCAGAATCCCACACCTGCAAAATTTAATTGTAGAAAAAGTTCACTTAATCAATATAGCTTCCAATAGGATATTGGTAGTTCTTGCTCTTGATTCCAACATTATCAGGCACGTATCCCTTGAGTCAGAACTTGAAGTTGATATAAAAGATTTAGATAACATCACTCATTACATCAATGAGAGATTATCAGGAAAAAGATTAAGCTTTATCCAAGATAATTTTAACGAAATGATGAGTGATATTGCTAGCGATTACAAGCCCTTGCTTAGATTATTTGTTGATTCAGTAGATAAAATATTTCATTTGCATAAAGAGGATAGAATAATAACTACTGGAACACAAAACCTTTTAAAATACCCAGAGTTTGAAGACTTGAAAAAGGTTCAATCTATTATTGAATTAGTTGAAAATAAAGATTTAGTTATACATTTGTTAGATTCCAATAATGATTCAAATACTAAGGTACTTATTGGGTCTGAAAGTGGGAATGAAGCATTTAACGACTATAGTGTTGTGTTATCTAATTATTCGGTAGGTTCTGCAACAGGCTCTATTGGTTTGATAGGCCCTAAAAGAATGAACTATTCTAAAATGTTAACTTTAGTTAAATCTGTAAGTAATATTCTTGGAAGCGAATAAAAAAAGGGCTGCATATATATTAGTGCAGCCCATTAAAGTATTTTAATCTATTTGATAGCTATTAATAGCTTGTATAGATATCAGATCTTTTGTCAATTACATCAACATCGTTTTTAACTTGTTGGAACCAACCGTAAAATCCGCCTCTTTTCTCTTTCTGAATTTCAGCTTTAATATATTCAGCTAGATTTTTGTTTACAAGATCATCAGAAACAACATTTTTAGAATTTGTTTTAACTATAAAGTAACCTGTGTTTCCTCTTATAGGTTTGCTTACAGATCCTATGTCTTGTGAATAAACAGCTGAAGTAACTACATTTTCTCTACCTTGAACCCCAGCAATCATACCATTGTTTTTGTTATTTGATATAACTCTAACTTCATAATCGGCAGAAACAGTTTGCATATCAGAACCAGCACTTGTAATTGCTTCGTATAATTTTTGTGCTTTAGCTTTTAACAAATCTTTTTTCAATTTGTTTTTGTAAAGGTATTCAACATTTTCTTTTACATTTTCAAAGTTAGGAATACCTTCAGGAATTACTTCTGAAACTTGAACAACAGTAACACCAAAGTTATCCAGTTCGATAGGCTTTGTTATCTGACCTTTTTCATTTTTGAAAGCAAATGATGTAATATAACCGCTACCTAATATTGGTTGAGAATCAAAAAATGGAGCAGATTCGCCAACAACAGCACCAAACTTTTCTGCAATTGCTTCAAAATCTCCACCGTTAAGAGCTTCATCTGATAGTTGCTTAGCTTTTAGTTGTGCTTGTTTTCTAGTATTGCTACCTACAGTTGGCTTAATAGCAATTGTCTCAACTTGATACTTTTTGTTTACTTTATCAACAACATTTATAATATGATACCCGAATTGACTTTCAACTGGTTTTGTGATGTCTCCAATGTTTGCTGCAAAAGCCGCAGTTTCAAACTCTTCAACCATTTTGCCTTTACCAAAATATCCTAAATCACCACCTTGAGGAGCGCTGCCTTTATCTTGAGATAAGTCGATTGCAAGAGATGAGAAATCTTCTCCTCTAATAGCTCTTTGGTATATTTTCATTGCTTCTTTGTAAGCACTATCTTTATTGTTATTAAAATTAACAAGTATATGAGATGCCTTTATATCTGTAACATCTCCAGAATCAATTTTTGCTACTCTATAGTAGTTAGTACTTTCTAATGTTGAAGCAGGTCCAACAATTTCACCTTCAACAGCATTTTTTAGATAAGATCTAGCGAATCTGTCTAGCTCGCTAAAAGGAACTAATTCTGATGTTTCACCACCAAATTCATAAGATGCATCTTTAAATAATTTTTGAACGTCTTGTTTTGATGTTGCTTTTGAAAAGAGATTAGCTATTTTTTGAAGTTTACGCTTTGCGTTGATTGAATCCTGCTGGCTTGGAGATAATCTAAAGCTAGCATATTTAATTCTTCTTTGAGCTTCTTGCTTATAGCTCTCAGAATATTTTTGATAAAATTTTCTTAATTCATCTTCTTTTATTTCAATTTCTTCATCTTTAACATCTGAAGTCTTCAAATAAATCATTTCAAAATCTGCAAATGAGTTATCTGCAATATATTTTTGTTTTAAATATTCATTTGAAACAATTGATCCAGCTTCTTGCATAGCAACTTGAACACTGTTCTGATAAATTTGTTTTTCAAGATAACCAGATATTTGTCTAAGTCTCTCTCTAATATCAGTCGTAATTTCTTGAGCTTGTCCAGGAGTAGCATTTGGGTTGTTAGCAACCATATCATTAGCGAATCCTTCTGGATTAGTTATGTATCTTAAATACACATCTCTTCTGAACCCAGTTGAATCGGAAAAGCTCTGAACAAATGTTTGAGGAGGATATGCTATCATATAATCACCAACAACTTTATCAGTTATGTTTAATCCCATTTTCTCAGATTTTATCTCTAAGATTTTAGAATCTACCATGTTGCTATATACAGCACGCCTGATAGCATTTTCATTAAATTGATCTTCTTTGCCTTGGGCAGCATATTGTTGCCTTTGAGCAGTAATTTCATTTCTAACATTATTTTCATACTCTAAGTAAGATACTCCTCTTTCGCCGATTTCGGCTACCATTCTATTTTGAGCAGAGTTGCCAGTAGATTGTAGAGAGGAAAAATCCATATCACCAAGTACCATGAAGCCAACAAAAACAACAGCAAATGTTGTTAATACCCAAGGTGAGGCTTGTCTAATTCTTTCAAAAATTCCCATGTTTATCCTTTAAACGCTTTTTGTAGTTATTGTAAAGTGCAAATTTAAGCAAGTTTAGGCTTTTTTAAAAAATATTTTAAATAAATTCAAAAAAAGTTTTGCAAATAAGATTACATTACCTAAATTTGTAGCTCTGAATTTTGGAAAATAAAATATTTTAATATGAAATATAACGGACCTAAAGTTAAAATATCTCGTAAGATTGGAATTCAAATAACTCCAAAAGCTACGAAGATTGTCGCGAAGAAAAATTACCCTCCTGGGCAACACGGACCTTCTAAAAGAAGATCTAAGCAATCGGATTATGGTAAGCAGCTATTAGAAAAGCAAAGATTGAGGTTGCAATACAACATCTCTGAAAAGCAGATGAGAAAGTATTACAGCAAAGCTGTGCATCTAACAGGTAACACTGGGGATTTATTTATGCAGCTTTTAGAAAGAAGGCTTGATGCAGTAATCCTAAGATCTGGGTTGGCTAAAACTATTTATGCTGCTAGACAGTATGTAGGTCATGGTCATGTACTTGTTAATGGAAAACCTGTAAGGGTTCCTTCTTATGAAGTAAAAACAAGTGACGATATTTCAATCAAAGAAAAAAGTAGAAAGTTGGAATGTTTCCAAGAGTCTGTAAGATCATCACATGCTCCGGAATATTTAGAAGTTTCTAAAACTGATTTCTCTGTAAAATACGTTCATGTGCCTGCTAGAGAGGATATTCCTATCGAATGTGAAATACCTCTAGTCGTTGAATATTACTCTAGATAAAAGCTAGTAAGAAAAAAAAATATAAAGAGGCATTTTTATGCCTCTTTTTTTGTTATATTCGCCCACCAAAAAAATTACAGAATTAATAATTACGTTTTATCTTTGAATGTACATTCAATTGATAATAATTTTAAAGGAAAAAATATGTTTTGGACACCAGAACTTGCCAAATTTTTAGAAGATGCTCCTTGGCCAGCTACTAAGGAAGAACTTTTGGACTATGCAAATAGAAATGGTTCTCCGATGCAAGTCTTAGATAATCTTATTGAACTTGATGATACAGACGAATTAATCGAGGGAATGGAAGATCTTTGGCCAGAATACGAAGATATGGCTAATGAAGAATACTTCTATAATGATGATGAGGAAGAACAGTATTTTTAAATAAACTAGAAGTTCGCTTGAAAAAATTCTTGAAAATTCCCCAATATTGTCTTATTGGGGTTCTCATTTTCTTTTCTCAAGTCAGTTTTGCAGCTGATTGGATTTCTGATAATGTTTTACCTTCCAAATACGACCATTCACTTTACGAAATAAATAAAATAAATATTGTTGGGAACAATAGTTTCAATAATGAAAAATTGCAACCAATAATCAAATCAAAAGAAATTAGCAAAAGCCCTTTGTTTGAAACATTAGAGGGTTTTTATCTTGAATCAAACAAGAATAAATATACGCCAGCCCCAATAAAGTTAGCTCTACAAAAATCTATCAAACCTTATATTAAAGATTTTATTTTCTTTTCTCCAAGTTATGCTAAAACTGATTCGATTTCTCTATTTAATTTCTATAACACAAATGGTTTTCACCTTGTAGATATAACAAAAAGATTTTTTAGAGATACAGTAAGCAATTCCAATATTTTGGAATTTAATATAAATGAAGGAGAAAGGTTTAAAATTGGTTCGATACAAATAAATGGAACTGAAAATTTAAATCAAAAAATTAGAAATAGGATAAGCTCTCTTTTATTACTTCAACAAGGAGATTATTTCGATGAAGTTAAATTTTCAAATAGTGGGCTTGCAATCCAAAAATATCTCAAGTCAGTTGGCTATAAGTTTGCCACATATAACTTGGAGCGGGTAGTAATAGATAGAGAGAACTTTCAAGATAATATTTCTATTATTATCAATCCTGGTATTCGATTGAAATTTGGGAAAGTTGAATTTGTTCATATTAAATTTGAGAATAAAAAGATCTCAGACAAGCTTCTAAGAAAGGTAATAAATATTGGTGAGGGTAAATATTATAATGAGCAAGCTTTAGAAACAACACAAAAGAATCTTTTTGACCTTGGTGTTTTTAACAGCGTTAAAATTATCACTAAAAAACTAGATTCAACTTCAGGAGTAATAGACCAAAATATTGTTATTGAATATAGGTATCAAAGAACCTACGAGCTAAAACCTGGTATTAATAGAACTGACGATAATTTTACAAACATTTTTGGATCTGCCGAAATTTCCCATCAAAATATTCTTGGTGGTGCCCAACAGCTAAAAGTTGGAGTAAGTGTAATATACCGAGATATTAATGATCTTAATAACTCCAGAGCAAACACTGGTAGGAAATATATAGTACCAATTGGAAATGGTGGGATTCCTCAACCCGACGAATATAATTTGAGTTTGAATTATCTAGAGCATAGTTTAACTACTATTGGCGATGCCAGAGTAATGTTCGAGTTTAAGCCTCAGGTAGCATTAAGAAGGATATTTAATGATTTTAATATTAGAAGAGTGTCGCTTCCTTTTAACTTTCCGATAAGATTTAAAACTAACCTTGATTTTAGCAATTTAAATTTTAAATTTCTTTTAGAATCTGAAAAAACTCTAAGTTTTGAATCAATCTATAATGTTGATGATAGCATGATTGATGACCTAGCATTTCAAAGACTATTAGAAGCAAATATTACCTATCAAAACTTATTTGAATATGGGCAGACAAGGGGGAGTTTCCCTATTACAACAATGCAATTAGGGGTATCTGCAACAAAAGATGAAAGAGATAATAATTTCTATCCAAGTGATGGCTATCTAATAGATTTTCAATTAGAGGGTAGTTCGCCCAATTGGACATTATCTCGATATTTAAGAACCTTATTTGATTATCTATATTTTAAGAAATTGAGTTCGAGACTAGTATTAGCAGGCAAATTTAAAGCAGGTTATATTTGGTTTTATAATAGAGAAAATACCTATGTACCTCTCGATAAGCAGTTTTATTCAGGTGGTGCAAACAGTGTTAGAGGTTGGGCGGCAAGAAAACTAAGATATACTTCCAGCTACGATTCATCTTTGATACAAACTAACCAAGTTGGTTTCTTGGAAAATTACGTTGGAAATACTACAACAATGGAGTTTACACTAGAACTTAGATATGATTTAAAGCAACCAAAAGGTGTTAATGAATTTATGGCAGATTTAATTGGATCAAGTAGTTTGAGTGTATTCTTAGATGGTGGGAATAGTTTTAATTGGTTAATAAACGATAGCTTTAAAGAGTCTTTTTCTTTTTCAAAATTTGCATATTCTATTGGGACTGGTTATGGCTATAAAACTCCCATTGGACCTCTGCGTTTTGATTACGCACTCCCTTTATATGGGCCTATTGCAGGTTCCCAAAATCTAGAAGAATATCAAAGTTTTGCTAATCCTGGCTTAAGAATTAATGATAAATCTTGGCTTAGGACTGGCAGCTTTCATATTGCACTTGGCTATTCGTTCTAAATTTGTTTTACTTTTGATAGTTAAATAATTTTGGTTAAATTACGTTCACGATAAGTATCTAAAAAAAATAAATAAAGTTTTAACAAAAAAAATGAAATTTGCTTGTAACAAATTTTTAAAAGTATTGTTAAAGCATTAGATGTGGAAATCAAAAAATTAAAATTTATGTTAAACATAACAGGAGAGGTATTAAAAATGTACCAAAAAATACAAAATATTAGCCGGATAATGTTGCTTATGTTTGCAATGTTTGCAGCTAGTAGCACTTTGCAAGCTCAAGATATTGACACTGATAGGGACTATTGTGACCCCTTAGGTGGACAAAATATGGGTGGCTTCGAAAGAAATAATGGTGGGTTTTACCCATACTCGTGGTTTGCTTCGATCACAGTTTACGAAGAAGAGACTAACCAAGAGATTTGGAGATGGAATGTTGATTGTGGTCAAAACATGAAGCATTATGAGCACCTTTTCTTGAACTATGATACACCTCCAATCGAGATGAAGCCTAACACTGCTTATCTAATTGAGATGGGTATTGATTCAAGGTTGAATAACTCTCATGCAGTAAGAGTTTATTTTGATGCGAACGAAGATGAAGAGTTCGATCAATTTAGCGATGATGAGTATATTCACTGGTCAAGAGAAAGAACACAATTTGGTGGCGGTCAGCCTCCATTGAATTGTGGTGTTTACAACTGGCCTCAAATTGGATGGACTAACAGAACTTCAGCTTGGGATAGTAGAATATTCGAATTTGAAACTGATGGTAAGCAATTAGATACTAAAGAAACTAGATTCAGATTCTTTACATCATATTTCAGACCAAGTGCACAATTCGTACAAGCATCTTGTGAAAACGGATGGGTATGGAATGGCGGTAGAACTAGAGCTAACTATTACGGACAAGTTCTTGACCAAACAGTAATATTTGCTGGTTGCGAGTATGTAACATCTCCAGCAGCAGAAAGTGGTATGCTAGCACAGGAAGTATATAACGGAATAACAAGACAACCTAAAAAAGGTGGAGATGAACTTCCATTCGATCTTCCTTCTGTATCATTTATTGGTACTTTAGATGAAGGTGATGAAATGAGCTACTCAATAGTAGGTCCTTTCCCAGATCAAACAGCAGTTTACAAAGCAACAGACGGAGCTGGAAACACTTGGATTGATGTATCAGCTAGTGCTATCGATAAAACAAGTAATCTAGAAGCTACAGCAGATGGTTTTAAATGGACAGCAGCATTTACACCTAAATATGATGGTAAGGATGCTTCTTGGACAAAAGATGAGAATGGTAGAGATTTAGATCAAGGTGGATTTTATGCTTACTTAACTGGAGAATATGCAGTTAGAGTAGAAGTTAAAAAAGCTAATGGCGAAGAGTCAGATTGTGGTATAAGATTTTTCTCATTCACAGTACAAGCAGATGATGATATGACTGTATCGTCAGTAACAAGCCCTAGAAATTATGATGCTCCTTTCTTTAGAAAGTATTTAGTAAACGCTCAATATAACATTGAAGCTGTTTATAAAAATATTGGATTGAAAGAAGTAGATAAATTCCAAGCTGGAATTACAATTAGAGGCTTAGATGGTTTAAATTATCAATTAGATGATGAAGTAAACTATGACAAAAACAATCCAAACGAAACAGTAATCTTACCTGGACAAACTAGAGATATAGTATTTAGTAAAAGATTCAGACCATCACAACCAGGTCTATATACATTCTTGTATTCAATGAATAGTATGGAAGGTAGTGCAACATTAGATCAAAATCAATTTAATAATTACATGCCAAGACCAACAGGCGGAAACGCTAGAGATGGTTGGGAATTCGATAATCAATATATCGTACAAGTGGTATATGCTTTAGATTTAGTAGGTGGAGAAGTAATATTCCCATTAGAAGATCCAACAAGAGAAGAAGATTTTATTATTGCAAACAGACCATTCAGACCTGTAGTTAGATTCTTAAATGAAGGTTTTGACGATGCAGTAAATGTGAATGCAGTTTTAGAAATAAGAAACTCAAGCAATGAAGTTGTAGCTCAAATAAAAGACTTTGTAATTGAAGATATTCCGTCTGGAAGATTTAATTTTGCAGATGTAAGATTTGATGAGTTAGTAGTTCCAGATCCAGGAGATTATACAATCTGGGCAAGAATAGATAATGTAAACGAAGTACCAATTGTAATTGATGAGAAAAACGAAGTATTAGGAACTTTCACAGTAGAAGCAGGAATTAGCGGTAATTATACTGTTGGAACTAAAAATGCTGGCGAAGAAAGAAACTATAACAGTATTCAAGAAGCAATGCGTGATGTTTATTACTTCGGTATGAGTGGCGATGTTACTTATGAATTAACTGACGAAGAGTATAATTTATTTGGAAGTTCAGCAGCTTGGGACTTTAGATCAACAATTATTGGTTTGGGTTATAACGAAGAAACAGATAGAACATATTCAATGACATGGAAAGCAGCAGCTAACAGAGAATTGATTAAAGGTGGAGTAACAATCAACTTAGAATCAATCGAAGGTTATGGAGTTAGATTCGGACAAGGTATTGCAAACGAATCATCACCACAAGCACCTGTAAATGTTGCAGCAACATCAGATTATGTTAACTTTAGAGGTCACATCACTTTTGATGGTGGCGATGTAAATGCTTTAAGATTTGTGATGAACTCACAATCAGAATTTGCAGCACCATTCTTCTTAGGTCAAGGTACTCATGATGTAACATTAAATAATTTAATTATTGAAAACATTGATGAAAATTCACACATAGATAAAGTAAGATTACCATTGAAATCTGGTGACCATACAAGTATACCATTCTCTTTTGATGAAGATAGAATAGTAGTAGATGGAGATGTGAGAACATATTCAGCTGGTATCGTGAACAGAAATCAATTGTTCAATTTTGATCAAATCGTAGAAGATGAAGACTTTATTGGTGTTCCAATTGATACAGTAAGAAATAGCGATAACGTAATCACTGGTAACATAATAAGTGATTTCGGTTATGGAGTTGTATCTTTAGGTCTTGGTGGATTATTTAATATCCAAAATGCAAGATATCAGAACTATAACAATGAAAACAACCTAATCGAAAATAACATGATTTCTAATGTTGGTAGAGCTGGTATCGCTTTAGGTGATGAGCAAAACTCAACAATTAGAGGTAATACAATTACTGATGTAAATCCAATGGATATATCAGATGCTAAAGATGGAATTGGTGCTTTTGACCATGCTGGAATCATGATTGGTGGTTTAACTTGGGAATTAGTAGAAAATGATGTAGTAAAAAGAAAAGGTTACCATGCTAAAAACATTGTTGTAGATGGTAATAAAATTACATCAGTACATTCAAATACAACTGCAACTGGTGTTAAAGTAGAACAAAACTATTTAGTTTATGGTACTTTACAGAATGAGATTTTGAGATTACCTGATGGTGAAGAAAACATTAGAGTTTCTAATAACATTATTATGGACTTAAACTTAACATCAAATACAGCTAACAAAGTAGGTATCCACTTATTTACAGAAAGACAAGCTGGTAATTTCCTAGAGCAAGAACAAACTTATCCTGCATACAGATCAAGAAATGATAAAATTGTAAATAACACAATTATTATTAATTCTAATGAAAACGGTATTGCTTCAAACGGTGCAGTATTTGGTATCGGATTGCAACAAGTTGCTAACGTTCAATCGTTAAACAATGCAATTGCAATTACAGATAATAGCATTTCTACTATAAATGAATATGCAGCAGCAGTATTTATGCAAGCACCATTACCAGAAAACAATGGTCCTTTAAATGATAACAATGCATACTATTTATCAGATAACACTGGTTCTACTTTAGTTAAATTAGTAGAAATGAATGAAACTACAAATGATATTGAATTTGAATTCTCAAGAGATGATTTTGAGAACTTATCACAGTGGAGTATCTTCACAGGTTCAGATGCAAATTCAGTAGAATATAATTTCATGAATGATGTAGATGTAACTGATACTGATGTTTCAATTAAGAAAACTAATGGTTTATTACCTTTAGGATCTAAATTAAATAACAGAGGTAGAGAATTATCATATTTATCAAATGATAAAAATGGTAACAAACGTGGAGTAACTGGAGAGCGTTACGACATCGGTGCAGAAGAATTTAAAGGTAGATTATATACAGCAGACGTTGAGCTTGTACAAATCTCTTCACCAGCAGCATACAAATCAACTAAAGTAGACGTTCCAACAGGTAATGACTTTACTAATGAAGAGCACATTATGACTACTGCTCCAGTAAACGTAATATCTCAAATTAGAAATGATGGTTCATTACAACAAAATGTTGAAGTAACATTAACAGTATCAATCGAATCAAATACAATGACAAATGAATTTAATGAAATCGCTAGCTTTGTTAAAGAAGCAAGTGTTGGTTCAACTGATGATGTGTTTGTTGACTTTGGATTAGATGCAGGTGTTAACGCATGGACTCCTGATACATATTCAATGTATAACAACGATTCTGATACAGAAAATGATTACACTGTTCCAGCTAGATACCAAGGTATGGAAGCAAATGTAACTCCTAGAATCAAACTAGAAGTAAAAGTTGGTTCAGATGAAAACAATGGTAACAATAGTACATCTAAAATTGTAAGATTCTACTTAACAAGAACTGAAACAGGCGTTATGTTATCAGTAGTAGATAACAATGAAAGCTTACAATCAGGTGTTGCTAATAAAGTTGGTGGAGCATTGAACTTCTCAGTGTTACAACAAGGTTTATTAACAGGCTTAAACTGGAAATTGAATCCTTCGAATGGAGATTATGACTATGATCTATTTGATAGAAACGGTTGGGAAAAAAGAGCTGTTGATTACCGTCCATACAATATCATGTATTGGTCAGATGGTGGATCAAGAAACGCAGGTGAATTAAACAGATACGAAATTGCTAACGTAACAGAGTTCTTAGCAGAAGGTGATGACCAAGTTAAGAGTAACTTAGTAATCGCATCTCAAGATATGGCAAGATATGCTGATGATTCATTTAACAGAGACATCTTAGGTGTTAGCTATGATGATGCTAAAGGTTATCCTATGAATTCTAGTACATCATATACTTCTAAAGTAGTTGGTGTTAAAGTAGCTCAAGGATTTGAAATCGATGTAATGAACCCAGCTTCACAACCAACTGATTTAACTGAATTGAGTCCATATCCAGCAGTAATTACTCCTAATGATGCTGTACCTGGTAGATCAGAAAAAGCATTTAATTATCATGTAGATGGTTATGATACTAAATTATATCCAGTTGCACCAACAATGGGAACTGCACTTACTACATTGACATCAAATGTAATCTTCTTTGGTATTGATTGGAGACATTTTGGAAATATCTCTTTAGCAGCTAAAGGAATCATGGATTACTTGAATACAAATGGTGGCTTTATTGTACCAATCGAGTTAGCTAACTTTGAAGCAAATCAAGTTGATAACAATGTAATGGTAGAATGGGCAACTAAGTCTGAAGAAAATTCTTCTCACTTTGTAGTTGAAAAATCAGAATTAGAGAGTGGTATATTCTCTAAAGTAACAACAGTACCTGCTCAAGGTAACAAAGCGACAGAAACAAGATACACACCAGTATATGATGATAAAGTAGAGTTTGGTAAAACTTACTTATACAAACTTAAAATGGTAGATTTAGATGGTTCTTGGGAATATAGCGATACTAAAGAAGTTACAATCTTAGGTAACGGTATAACATTATCAGAAATCAAATTAACACCAAATCCATCAGTAAATGGTGATACTAAGTTGAACTTCTATTCAACAGACAAAGGTGATTTAACAATTGAAGTATATGATATGGTTGGTAACTTATTATTAAGTGATTTATATCAAGTAAATTCTGGTAATAACATGCTTCCAATATCATTAGGAAACGTAGCTAACGGTGCTTATAATGTAGTAATAAGTACAGGTGATTATTCAGTAACTAAATCTTTGAACGTTACTAAGTAATAACTAACAACAATTCTACTAGCTTAATACATAATTAAGCTATATACAAAAACCTCATTCTTTTATAGAATGAGGTTTTTTTTTTGTAACTATTTGTTAATTTGAAACGTCAACGTTTTTATGAAATCTATTTTAATCTTTCTAGTGCTAGCAATCATAGCACAATCTAAACCTGTTATAAATATTCAATCAGCTAATTTTGATAACCCACCATTTATTCAAATTGATTTTACTGCAAAAGAAAACAATTTAGATCTTGATTTAACATTAAAAAATCTGATGATAATAGAATCTAGCTTTGTACCAGACTTGAGCGAACTTACAAGAAATGGTTCTGTTTATACCTTAAAATATATTCCTCAATATGAGCAAAGAGATATAAATGGTAACTACTTTTTCGATTTTGTTGTTTTTACCGATGAATCTAATAATTCTATCCAATACAGTTACGGTTTCCTAAATGCCCCATCATTATTATTTACTGATGTAAGGTCAGCATCTCAGATTAAACGATTAGAGTATGGTGACTTAAGTAATATAAAACAAACAAACCTATTTTTATTCAGAGGTAGAGTAGTTGGCGGTGTTGAACAAAAAATATCAGTTGATAGTATTGGTTTCAATGGTGATAACTTTACTTACCTATGGCAGGGAAGAGTTGGGCCAGATAATGGAGAGAAGCCACCATTGATAGGTCAAGTAGGGGATAGATATACGATTAATATTAATTTAAATCCTAAAGATCCTGATCCTCCTTACTTTGATATATTTTCAGTTATCTATGAAGGTGGAGCTACACAGTATCTACCACTTTATGCTAGACCAATAAAACTGGAAAAAAATATAGATCTCGATTTATTACAACCCAATGGAGGTGAAATATTTGCTCCTTGTCAGGATATTTATGTAGAATGGGAAGGGAATATTCCAGGAGTTCCTATTGATGTGTATTTAAGCAAAAATGGTGTAGATTCATTAGTTGGTAAATCTACTACAAATACTTTCTCTTTTAAAGCTCCAAACAATATTGGTGACAATTTTAAGGTTAGAATAGTTCAACCATTTGATATACAGCAAACTAGGAAAGTTAATACCCCTGCAGGTTTTTTACCGACTAAAATTGATTTTAATAACAATGCAACTTCTTTAATTGCGACAAACAGAAATGGTAATCTTATAAATGTAAATACTGCAAGCAATCAGATTCAAAGTCAAGTAGATTTAGATTTACCTGGTGGTGCTGATATTATTGATATTGAATATTACAAAGATAAAGTTCTTGTTTATTATAATAGGAGCGAAGAAGACTATGTAAGATTATATTCACTATCACCATTTAATCTTGATTACGAAATAGAAATTAATGGCGGTATATTTAAAAAACTTGTTGTAGATGAAACAAATTCAAGATTTTATTTAATGCCTAAATACGGATATACAATTCAAGTTTATGATATTGATAATGGAAGCTTGAGTAGTTCAATTGAATCCGATAATATTATTTCAAGTTTTGATATTAGTTTTGACAATAATGTAATAGCACTTATCTCATATAATTCCTTACTTCAAGTAAGAGATCTTGATAATAATGAATTGCTTAATGAATTTAATTTTAAAGGTTTACCCTATGTTGATAAACTTGAAATATCTCCAAATGGTAGAGTAGTTGCTTTGGCTACAAAACATTTTGATTTAGGAGGTGGTGGTTCAACCGAAATAGTTATCTATGATAGGCAGACTAATTCTGTAATAAATGTTGTAGATGCAGCTTCAACCGACCCAGTAAATTTATCATTTAGTCCTTCATCGAATTATTTAGTTATTGCATCTCCTACCAACCCAAAGATATTGATTTATGATATGTCCGAAGGTACTAAAAATGAATGGGGTGATATTTCGGGGATTCTTGAAGATGTGAATTTTGCAGATAATCAACCACTGCTTGGCTTAGCAGCTTCAAGTGCAGAATCAAGGCCGCTACAATATGTTAATTTCAATTATCCTGAAACAGATTTGTCCGAAGAAAGCTTCACAATATCTGAACCAGAGGTAAGTATCAGTAATTTGGAATTTGATTCTGAGCTATTTTATAATTCTAAAACAATAACAGTTGATACTGCATTTTGTAATACATCAGATGTGCCAATTATAATAGAAAATTATTATTTTGATTTTGGTATTAATTACAGATTGCTAGAACAAGGATTGCCAGATACAGTCAATGTTGGTGAGTGTTTACCCATAATTCTTGAATATAATCCAAAAGTTCTTGGTACTATTACAGATAGATTAATATTTTCTACTTGTACTAAAGATTTTGTAATAGAGTTAAATAGTGAGGGCTTGCAACGAAATTTAGAAGCTGACAATATACCTATCAATATAGGGGAAGCATGTATTGGCGATACATTACAAACGCAAATAGAGCTATTTAGAAATAATGATGACGTACCTGTTTATATAAATCAAATCATAGTCCCAAATGAATATAAAAAACTAGTTAGAAATTTAATTTTTGATGAAAATAGTCTCGTAAACCCCGGTGAGGTTTTCAATCTGCAAATTGATGCAAATCCTTTAGAACTTGGTGATAATAAAATTGAATTAGAGATTCGTTATTTTGATCAAACAGAAGTATCAACATTAATTGAAATAAACATTGTTGGTATAGGAACAGTTTTTGATCTTAGCCATAATGCACTACCTTTTGTTAAATCAGTTCCAACAAGAGAGCTTACAATTAGAAATCCCGGTGATAATGTAATTTCATTGCTAGATGTAAGACCAGAGCCAGCAGAATTATTTGAAATTGAACCGGATTTCCCACAAACAATTGATCCAGGTGATTCATTAGTATTAACAATAACATGGAATACAGAGCCAATTGAAAATGGGAACTTAGTGTTTGATGCCGACCCTTGCCCAATTCAAAAGTTTGTGCCACTAGATGAACTTTCAGGTAGCATTCTAGTTTTTTCTGAAGATGTTATTGCCGATAATCCCTCTGCCGAGGTTGATATTCCAATCTACTATTCTTTAAGTACTAATTTTAATTATAATGGAATACTAAATTTACAGGCTGATCTTGAATTAAACCCAAGATTGTTTTTCCCTTTGGAAATTTCTAGTAAATATGATTCAGAGTTTGATAACCTTGGAATATCTGAAGATAAAAGGATAATTAATATAAATGTTAATGGAAATTTTGTAAATAGAGATACATTATTAACGCTCAAGGGTGTTGCTGGAATTGCAGAAACAGATTATACGGATATATTAATTAAAAATATTCAGTTTCCAGAGGAAATTGTAGCATCTAATCAAAATGGATCTTTAACTATTGATTCACTCTGCGGTACTAGAAGGCTAATCCATGGTGGTGCCGAAATAAATATTACAAACGCTTATCCAAATCCATTAGAAAATATTATAAATATTGACATTGAAAGCTCAGAAAATCAACAAATAAAAATTGAATTATTCACTATTGATGGCAATAAAGTTGATGAATTTGATAAACAATTGATTGATGGAATTAATCACATCAGCAAGGATTACTCATATCTGAATACTGGATCGTATTACCTACTAATCCAAGGTAGCAAAAGTCAATTTACAATAAATATTAGCAAAAAATAGATGCATAAATTAATTTCATTAATCATTATTTGTTCATTCAGTGTGTTTGCATCTGAAAAGTTCCAACCAAAAGTTCTGATAGGTACTTCTTATAATCTGCATAATGCAAATTTTAAACAGCTTCCCGATGTCCAAAATTGTTGCGACCAATTTGATGGTGGGTCAGGTTTAGGGTTTGAATTTGGTGTAGGTTTCGATTATGTATTTGATCAGAAATTATTTGGGTTAGCAGATTACTATTCATTTGGTTTAATATATAAAGATTTCTCTGGATTACTTGAAAAAGAAGTTGTTTCTGGCAATATAATAAGGGAGTTTTCCTTTGAACCTGCCTATTCAAAAATTAGTTTAGATGCTTCCATTTCTTATTTATTAACAAGCCATTACTTTAATTTTAATTTATCGGAAAAATTAAAGACTGATTTCTTTATAAGTTTAGATATTGGATTTGCTATTTCGGGAAAATACTCCCAACGAGAAGATGCGGTAAGCCCAGAAGATTACCTTTTTGAAAATAATAGTAGAGTTCGTGATGAATCGACTGGAGATGTTAACGATTTAAATTCGCTCTATTTCGGATTTAGCGGAGGTCTCAAGTATAATGCATTAGAAATTGGTAACTTAGATCTAATCCCTGAAATTAGTTATAGATATTCTGCCCTACCAGTGGTAAACTCATTGGATTGGAATGTATCTTCAATCAACTTAGGTTTAGCAATCTCTGGATTCGATTTTTCTAAAGAGGAAAAACCACTAGACCCACCAACTCCAAAATTAATAGAGCCAGAAATTCCTAAAGTAAAGGAGCAGCCCAAGACAATTACTCAAGAAATTACACTCAGTAATTTCAATGGAGATAATCTTAAAAATGATAATATTTATTATAATGTAAACAAGAATATCTATGAGGAAGATTATTCATTGCCACCTATTTTATATTATAAAATAGATTCGAGCATACCCACCGAGTATGACTTAAATACTTCGACTAATCATTATGGTATGCAAATAGATTTACTAAAAAGTATTGCTCAATACTTATCTAAATCGAACCAAAAAGCTCAAGTATTATTGAGTACCTCTTCTGATTCTACTCTTCTACAAAAGAGAAAAGATTACATAGAAGAGAAATTAACAGCTGAAAATGTTAGTTTAGATAATATACAATTTTTATACAAAATTAATGATCCTAGTAGCTTTAGATACCAAGAGCTTAAAGAAGAATCTGAGAAAGTAGAATTTGTAATGAATAATAATGAATTAATAAATTATAAATTTAAAGAAATTGAAAAAATCAATATTAATGAGCAAATAGAATTAATAGCTGAAATAAATTCTAATGATAAAATATATGAAAAAGGTATTGCTAAATTTTCAAACTCTAAAATCGAAATCTCAAATAAAGAAAAAATAATAATTAGTCCTAAAGATCTATTACAAATTTATAACAGCAATAGCTCATTAGTAATCGAGGCTAAAACCCCACCCAATACAAAAAAACAACTATCTAAAATTTTCAAATTTTCTGAAAAAGTAAACGAAACAAGATTTGTAAACTATAATGAAACTAGTAACGAATCTCAATATATACTGGGATATTTCGATTTTGATAAAAGTACTTTTAGCACTTTAGATAATGAAATTAAATCAAAAGTAAATGAAGCTTTGCAACAAGGAAAAAATGTAACATTTTATTCTTCAACTGATAACCTAGGCGATAGTAATTATAACCAAAATTTATCAAAACAAAGATTAAAAACTGCATTAGATGTATTTTCAAATAGCAAAAATATAAGTACTAAAATATCAAATGAGCCATTTTTTGAAAACCAGCATCCGTTTGGAAGAACTATGAATCGCTCAATTGTTGTAAGAATTGAAAATTAAAGCTAATACTAAAAATTGTTTTGAACATTGGGGTATTTTCCGTATATTTGCGGTCTTTAGAAAATCTAGTAATTAACAACACAGGTTAAACTTATGTCAGATAAAAGGTTATATGAAACGACCTTCATTGTCAATGCGGCACTTGAAGACCAAGATATAGATGCTGTCGTTTCAAAAGTCACCGGCTATATCGAAAACCATGGTGGAGAGATTAAAACTCTCGACAGATGGGGAAGGCGAAGACTTGCATACCCGATAAATAAAAAATTTAACGGATATTATGTGCATGGTTCTTTCGTTCTGTTGCCGGAAAATTTAAATATTATTGATAGATTTATGGTTCTCGAAGATTCGATCTTGAGACATCTAAATACAATCTTAGATGATAAACTAATAGACCTTCGTAAGCAAAGAGCTTTGGAAAAAGGTGATGCAAGCGAAGAAGAAGAGAAGAAAGATAAAAAGGGAGGAAGACGATGAGAATCATCCTCAGACAAGATGTTGATAATCTAGGTATTATGGGCGAAGTAGTTACCGTAAAAGATGGCTATGCTCGTAACTATCTAATCCCTAGACAAATGGCTTATTACGCCTCTCCATCTGCAGTCGATAAAATTGAGAAAGAGAAAGAAGTTTATATGCAAAAAAGAGTTGATCAGAAAATCGCTGCTCAATCTCTTGCTGATAAATTTAATGAGCTTCAAGTTACTATTGCAATGAAAGTTGGAGACGAAGGTAAGTTATTTGGTTCAGTTACGACACAAATGATTGCAGACGAACTTAAACTTCAAGGGTTCAATATCGACAAAAGAGATATTACTATTCCTGATGCAATTAAAACTCTTGGTGTTTTCCAAGTAAAAGTGAAGTTGCACGCAGAAGTTACAGCAAACCTAAGAGTTTGGGTTATTTCTGAAGAATAAACTTTAAGAGAAAACTTCGTAAAAACGAAGAAAAAAAAGAAAACTGAAGAAGCCTCGGAATTAATTTCGAGGCTTTTTTGGTTCGGAACAAATTAATTTAGTATTTTAAGAAAAATATACTTGCATTATTCGTTTTTTTTTAAACTTTGCATAGTTGAAATCTTGAACAAGATAATTAAGATTATTAGGGCTCGCCACAGAGCTGAATATGATTGGTTTTTTTTGTTGTGTGGACAAGGTTGTTTTTAAAATAATACGGAGGAAGAACCTGTAAATTAATGTTACTGTCCGCAATGTGATGCTTATTATCCGTGTTAAATTTATTTTTAAAAGATAGGTGAAATTTATGGCAATTGAAATGATACTTATAATACCTATTACGGTTATTATATTTCTTTGGGCACAAGTACTATATTATGATGGCAAGAAATTAGAAAACATATTAAAGGAGAGTCCTCGTTTTAAATTTGAATTTCTCACACAAGATGAGATTGAACTTATAGATTTGTTACCACTATTTTCAAATTTGAACCTAGAGTTAGTGTTAGCGGAAAGTGGGGAATGGATTTTTGAAAAGAAATCTAACTACAAAACATTGGGATATTTTATCGTTTTGAAGGTTAGAAAGTCTCAAAATTTAGTATTATTTGAGTATTACCCAAAAAGCAAACAAAACAGTAATGAATACCATAAAATAAGATCTTTGTTTTTACAACCCATTGAAATGATAAGCAAACAGAGGAAAAATATTACTACTAATTAATTATAGTTTGGGAACTTAATCTCTGCCTCGGAATTAATTTCGAGGCTTTTTTGGTTTATTTTATTTATTTTTACTAAATTCAAAAATAAACTTGCATTATTCGTTTTTTTTTTTTTAACCTTTGCATAGTTAAAATCTTGAACAAGGTAATTAAGATATTTTAAGCTCGCCACGGAGCTGAATATGATTGGTTTTTTTGTTGTGTGGACAAGGTTGTTTTTAAAATTATACGGAAAAAAATAAAATGAGAAAAATACTATTTATGATAATTGCAAGTGCAATTATTTTCGTGGGATGTGATGAGGGAATCGGAACAAAAGAAAGTGATTCCAAAATATCAAATCTTACTCAATCTACTAGCATTGTTGATAATGTTGGATTAACCTCTTATTCTAACACTATTGGGTTAGTAGTATCTCCCAACATCCCAATATTCTATCTTGGAAGAAGATCAAAAGGATGTAAACGATTAGGATATTGTGGTAGAGCATTTAAGTGGCCTTGGGAATCTAGTGCCCCAGATGTTAATACCGAATGTGTTGATTGTAGAGAAGTAGAGTTGACAATAGCCTATGATACTTTAGACAATACTATCCAGCCAATTGAATTGTACTTAAACGCAGATATATCCTCCGCTAATTCAGCAGACAAAAAGTTTTATGTAGAAAATGAAGTAAGGTTTGCTTTTGATGGTAATCCTTTTGATTCTTTGGTTATTAATTCACAAACAATTGATTTGGATACAAGCATTGGAACATTTGGTGGATATACATTGAATGTTTTTGGAGTTATTAACCCATAGAAAACTAAAAAAAATCTAAACTTGGAGTGGTACAATTTAAAAGCCACTCCATTTTATTTTTAATAAATAAATCAACTCCTAATAAAAATGTTAAAAAACATTCCTCTAATATTTATGTTTTTAAGCTCTTGTTCATTATTGAATTTAAAGCACTATAATGATTTGAAACTTTCAGATCAACAGAATTATGCTATCGACAAAATAGATACTAGCAACCATCACAAACAAGATAATGGAGTGTATTCAATAAATCCAGAAGAATTAAATTCATTAGTAAGCAAAAATCAATTTAGCCTAGTTGTTTTGCACAGAATGTTTTGTGTTGGGTCTCATGAAATAATTAAATATTTATCAGAAAGATTCATCAATGAAATTGATTTAAATTTGATTGTAATCGGTGGGGACGATCAGATTATAATTGAGCATTATAAATATGTTGTTGATAAAATGCCCAATGTGAATAAAATATATATGCTAGATAATGAAGTTTATGGCAAAATTAATAGCTGGTATGAAAATGGGACCATTACAAAACGTACAAAAAGATTTTTTGAAGATATAAAGCCTAAAGATTTTAATAATTATGTTGATGATACATACCCAGAAATACTATTTTTTAATAAACAAAAGAAACTGATTTACTATCAATGGTATTTCAGTTGTTACGAAACAAATTGTAAGGATCAAGTGGATTCATTAAGCAGAAGGTTAAATTCTTCCATAAAGCTAAATGGTTAGAGGCAAACCAAGCTAGAAACTATCAATGAACTATAGCCTCGGAATTAATTTCGAGGCTTTTTTGGTTTATTACGGGTATTTTACTAATTTTAATAAAAATCTTGAACAAGATAATTAAGATTATTAAGGCTTGCCACGAAGCTCAATTTGATTAGGTTTTTTGTTGTGTGGACAAGGTTGTTTTTAAAATAATACGGGAAAAAATAAAATGAGAAAAATACTAATTGTGATAACAGCAATTAATTTTTTTATAGTTGTTGTATTGGGAAATTTAATAAAATTGAACAACACATTGCTTTTAATTTCATCATCTTTAGTAATTATTGAATATCTAAGTATTAGATTAGTATTAAAAGCAAATAATTCAACAAATACTATACCACAGGATAAATTTGGTATTGTGTTAAGTAAAATTTATCGATCAAAAATCATTTTCTATCTTTCACTTTTATTATTTTGTATAATTATTATATCTTTTTTACTCAATGTTGCCAATAAAGATAAATTTATTTTTTACTCATGGGGATGCTTAATGGTTCTATCATCTTTTAGATTATTTGGAAGTATCTTTCAGGCAAAGAAAAACTATAATTAAGTCATACAAAATATTCTCACCAGATAAATCTGATACCTTTGATATGAATGTATCAGATTTTATTATTCTGATTTTACTTGATCTAGCTTTCAGTAGTCTTTGTTTACTAATTTATTATCTATTTACCTTACTAGAAATAGTATCATTTCCTGAATCAGATTTTTTAGATTTATCATTAATTGAAAGCATAGTTCTAATTCCAATATTTGTATTGTTCGAAGAAATCTTGTTTCGTTTAAGTTTAAATCATAAATACGAGAATTATTATATAAGTGTATTCGTTTTAGCTGGAACATTATTTATAACAGATTTATGGAGTAAAAGTTTTTATTTTTTCTCTACACTTGCAATACTACATATATTTCTTGTTATAAATTTAAGGTTTGGCTTAATAAGTTTAAAGAACATTAAGAAGTATCAATACCACATATTTTCATTATTATTTGTATTTGTACACATTATGCAAACGGGATATGACTTGAATTACATTATATTTATTGCCCCCTCAATATTATTAGGATCATATATTTATAGTTATATACGTCTTAATAAGGGCTTTAAATGGTGTGTATTAGCTCATTTATTTTTTAATTATGTGATATTGTTTTTGGATTATAATTTTTAACCGCTTACAAGATATCTATATGTTTTGGTTCGGAAAAATATTAATCGTAATAATTTTCAATATCAATAACAACAACGTTGTTGTTGATACAGTTATGAGTATATTTCCTTAATCTGTCCCATTAAGACAATTTGATATTCAATAATTGGGGATTAAGATGAAAACTGAACTTTTTAGGTTGATTGGAAATACCTACAAATCACAAATATTTGTTAATTGAAAAAAGTATAAAAATATCTCAAAAAACGTAATTCATTCATAATATTAGGCTAACCGATTAAATAGATTTTGACTTCTATAAAAAAGATAATAATTTAAAAATAATGTTTGGATAGCATAAAAATAGACCCTATATTTGCGTCCCTTAATTAATGGCAGAAGCTAATAATTAATTGTTCTTTAACTTAGAAATAATCATAATTTCATTCGTCATGTGTTACAAAAACAAGGTAAACATGGCAAATAACATTTTTATAACTGGTGGAACAGGCTTTATCGGAACTAAACTTTCTGAATATTGGAGGTCCAAAGGTTACAATGTAAAAGCTCTTTCAAGAAGCAACGGTTTGAATAGGATTGCATATCCCGAATCTACCGAAGATTTTGCTAGCTTGATAAATGGGGCAAAAGCAATTGTAAACTTAGCAGGAGCTTCGATAGTAGGTAAGAGATGGGATGATGAGTATAAAGAAGAATTATACTCTAGCCGTATAGAAATCACAAAAATGTGTGCTGAGGCAATTTCACTTTGTGATAATCCTCCTGAAATATTTATTTCAGCGTCTGCTATTGGCATTTATGGCGATAGAGGAGACGAAGCATTAAATGAAGAAAGTAAATTAGCTGATGGATTTATAGCAGACCTTTGTAAAGATTGGGAAAAAGCTGCTAAATCTTCAGAATCGATAACAAATTTATTTATTCCTAGAATTGGAGTTGTATTAGAGCCAGGTTTCGGTGCATTGTCTAAAATGGAGTTACCTTTCAAAATGTTTGTAGGTGGTCCAGTAGGGTCAGGAAAGCAATGGTTTAGTTGGATAGATATTGAAGACTTAATCTTGATTTTCGATTTTGCTTTAGATAAGAAGTTGAATGGAGTATATAATATAACAAGTCCTAATCCTGTGAAAATGAGTGATTTTGCTCGAGTATATGGAAAAGTTTTAAATAGACCTTCCATATTTAGAGTGCCAGAATTTATATTGAAGATAATACTTGGCGATTCTGCACAAGAAGTGCTGAGGAGTCAGAAAGTATTACCAAATTCTTTAGAGAAGGCTGGATATTCTCATAAATACAGTGATTTATACAATTCTTTGAAAAATAAATATAAAAATTGAAAAAAACATTTGGATTGAATAATAATATGCCTTATGTTTGTACTCTCTTCTTCACACGATGGAGAGATTGTTCTAAAAAATAGTTTTTCGACAAAAAAAATAGTTTGGTAGTTAAATAAAACTTTCATAGTTTTGCACTCCAAATAAATGGAAAGACAAGATAAGTTCTTTGAAAATTTAAGTAATTTGAAAATAGAGAAGTACAGCAAGCTTTGTAAAGTCAATTAGTAATAAAGCAACTTTGAGAAAGAAGATCAAACATTAAAGTTTAATTCAACGGAGAGTTTGATCCTGGCTCAGGACGAACGCTGACGGCGTGCCTAACACATGCAAGTCAAGGGGAGTTTACTCCACTGGCGCACGGGTGAGTAACGCGTAGATAACCTGCCCTTTTCCCTGTGATAACTTCGGGAAACCGACGCTAAGCACAGATGAGGCCTACGGGTCAAAGGAAACGGATAAGGATGGGTCTGCGTCTGATTAGATAGTTGGTGAGGTAACGGCTCACCAAGTCAACGATCAGTAGCGGGTTTGAGAGGATGATCCGCCACATTGGAACTGAGACACGGTCCAAACTCCTACGGGAGGCAGCAGTGAGGAATTTTGGTCAATGGGGGAAACCCTGAACCAGCGACGCCGTGTGTGCGATGAAGGGGCTCTGCCCTGTAAAGCACTGTCAGATGGGAAAAAATGGCTCCTTTGGAGCCGGGGATTGTACCATCAGAGGAAGGACCGGCTAACTACGTGCCAGCAGCCGCGGTAATACGTAGGGTCCAAGCGTTGTCCGGAATTACTGGGTATAAAGGGTCCGCAGGCGGACTCGTGCGTCGAGGGTTAAAGACCACCGCTCAACGGTGGAAGTGCCCTCGATACGGCGAGTCTTGAGTACGAGAGAGGTAGGTAGAATTCCTGGTGTAGCGGTGAAATGCGTAGATATCAGGAGGAATACCAGTGGCGAAGGCGGCCTACTGGCTCGTTACTGACGCTCAGGGACGAAAGCGTGGGGAGCAAACAGGATTAGATACCCTGGTAGTCCACGCCGTAAACTATGTATGCTTGGTGTTCCCACTATGTGGGAGTGCCGGAGGAAATCCGTTAAGCATACCACCTGGGAAGTACGATCGCAAGGTTGAAACTCAAAGGAATTGACGGGGGCCCGCACAAGCGGTGGATTATGTGGTTTAATTCGATGCAACGCGAAGAACCTTACCTGGGCTTGAACTGTAGTGGACAGGTAGTGAAAGCTACCCTTTCTTCGGAACTGCTATAGAGGTGCTGCATGGCTGTCGTCAGCTCGTGCCGTGAGGTGTTGGGTTAAGTCCCGCAACGAGCGCAACCCCTATCTTTAGTTGCCAGCACGTAATGGTGGGAACTCTAAAGAGACTGCCCGCGCAAGCGGAGAGGAAGGCGGGGACGACGTCAAGTCATCATGGCCCTTACGTCCAGGGCTACACACGTAATACAATGGATAGTACAATGGGCGAAGCCGCGAGGTGGAGATAATCCATAAAACTATTCTCAGTTCGGATTGAAGTCTGCAACTCGACTTCATGAAGGTGGAATCGCTAGTAATCGTAGATCAGCACGCTACGGTGAATACGTTCCCGGGCCTTGTACACACCGCCCGTCAAGCCATGGAAGCCGGGGGTGCCCGAAGCGGACTTGCGTTCGTTAAGGCAAACTTGGTAACTGGGGCTAAGTCGTAACAAGGTAGCCGTATCGGAAGGTGCGGCTGGATCACCTCCTTTAAAGAGATAACAACGATAAAAATACAATGTTGTGATATTTCTAATTGGCGTACTCTCTCTATTTTTAAATTATTTATTTTGTACAAAGTACTTGTAAATTTTATCCTGTCTCGGGCCTGTAGCTCAGCTGGTTAGAGCGCACGCCTGATAAGCGTGAGGTCGGATGTTCAAGTCATCTCAGGCCCACAATAGCTTAAAAGTTAATTGTGTGCTTTAAATAGACACAGTTGAGAATTTGCAGGGCCCTTAGCTCAGCTGGGAGAGCGCCAGATTTGCATTCTGGAGGTCAACGGTTCGATCCCGTTAGGGTCCACAAGTATAATGTTATTTGAAAATTTAGGTGAAGATACATTTATTGTATTTTAATAGTGAAAGTCTGAAATCATAAATATTTAGAAGTAAATATCTTTCAATTAATCATCGAGTTGTAAAGACTCATGTGCGTAAGATGTATGACTCTAGAACTTTAGGTAAGATAATAAGGGCACATGGTGGATGCCTTGGCACTTGCAGGCGATGAAGGACGTGAATACCTGCGAAAAGCTTCGGTTAGCTGGTAATAAGCTTACCCGGAGATGTCCGAATGGGGAAACCTAGCGGGAGTAATGTCCCGTTGCATAGCGCGAACCTGGGGAAGTGAAACATCTCAGTACCCAGAGGAAAAGAAATCAAAGAGATTCCCGTAGTAGCGGCGAGCGAAATGGGAAGAGCCCAAACCAACGTAAGTTGGGGTTGTAGGACCCTCATCACGATTGCAAATTATAGTTAAACGGTCTGGAAAGTCCGATCATAGAAGGTGATAATCCTGTAGGCGAAATAATGAAACAATCAGAGGTGTTCCTGAGTAGCACGGAACTCGAGAAATTCTGTGTGAATCTAGGCAGACCACTGTCTAAGGCTAAATACTCGCAAGTGACCGATAGTGAACCAGTACTGTGAAGGAAAGGTGAAAAGAACCCTTAAGAAGGGAGTGAAATTAGAACCTGAAACCATGTGCTTACAAACGGAGGGAGCGAAAGTGACCTCGTGCCTTTTGCTTAATGAGCCAACGAGTTGCTCCTTACATGCAAGGTTAAGGATTTTAGATCCGAAGCCGTAGCGAAAGCGAGTCTGAATAGGGCGTCGAGTATGTAGGGGCAGACGCGAAACCGTGTGATCTACCCATGACCAGGTTGAAGCTTAGGTAACACTAAGTGGAGGACCGAACCAGTTCAGGTTGAAAACTGTTTGGATGAGTTGTGGGTAGGGGTGAAAGGCTAATCAAACTCGGTTATAGCTCGTACTCCCCGAAATGCATTTAGGTGCAGCGTCAAGATAGTTTATCGGAGGTAGGGCGCTGATTGGGCTAGGGCGGTTACCACTGTACCGAACCCAGATAAACTTTGAATTCCGAATAAATGTTTCTTGGCAGTGAGGCCACGGGAGATAAGTTTCGTGGCCGAGAGGGAAACAACCCAGATCGACAGCTAAGGTCCCTAAGTAATAACTAACAGAGAAAGGATGTTGTTCTGCTGAGACAGCCAGGATGTTGGCTTAGAAGCAGCCACTCATTTAAAGAGTGCGTAATAGCTCACTGGTCGAGCGGAACAGCGCCGACAATTTCCGGGACTAAGTTATTCACCGAAGCTTCGGACCCCCAGAGGTGGTAGGGGAGCATTCTATGGACGTCGAAGGTGTGATGTGAGTCATGCTGGAGTGCATAGAAGAGCAAATGTTGGCATAAGTAACGATAAATAATGTGAGAATCATTATCGCCGAAAATCTAAGGTTTCCTAGAGCTCTGCTCGTCAACTCAGGGTTAGCCGGCCACTAAGGTGAGGCCGAAAGGCGTAGCCGATGTGAATCAGGTAAATTAATTAATATTCCTGAGCCATCTATATATTCAAGCGACGGGTTAAACGGCTTATTAAGGGTTACTGGCTATCCCTTATTAGGTCCAAGGCTCCAAGAAAAGCGAATATAGATGACCGTACCGTAAACCGACACAGGTAGATGGGTTGAGAATACTAAGGCGCGCGAGTGAGTCGCGGTTAAGGAACTCGGCATATTAACCCCGTAACTTCGGGAGAAGGGGTGCCTGCTTTTTAGCAGGCCGCAGTGAAAAGGCCCAGGCGACTGTTTAACAAAAACACAGCTCTCTGCTAACACGTTAAGTGGATGTATAGGGAGTGACACCTGCCCGGTGCTGGAAGGTTAAATGGAGTGGTTAGCGTAAGCGAAGCTATGAAATGAAGCCCCAGTAAACGGCGGCCGTAACTATAACGGTCCTAAGGTAGCGAAATTCCTTGTCGGGTAAGTTCCGACCTGCACGAATGGTGCAACGATCTGGGCACTGTCTCAACCGCGAGCTCGGTGAAATTGTGGTACCGGTGAAGACGCCGGTTACCCGCAAATGGACGGAAAGACCCCGTGAACCTTTACTACAACTTAATATTGATTTCGGTTACAACATGCGTAGGATAGGTGGGAGACTTTGATCCAGCACTCGTGGGTGTTGGGGAGTCGTCGGTGAAATACCACTCTTGTTGTAATTGGAACCTAACTCGGAGGAGTGGATCCTCGAGGACAGTGTTAAGCGGGTAGTTTGACTGGGGCGGTCGCCTCCCAAATAGTAACGGAGGCCCACAAAGGTCTACTCAGCACGGTCGGTAATCGTGCGTAGAGTGTAATGGTATAAGTAGGCTTAACTGCGAGACTTACAAGTCGAGCAGATGCGAAAGCAGGTCATAGTGATCCGGCGACTCCGCGTGGAAGGGTCGTCGCTCAAGGGATAAAAGGTACTCCGGGGATAACAGGCTGATCTTGCCCAAGAGTTCACATCGACGGCAAGGTTTGGCACCTCGATGTCGGCTCATCGCATCCTGGGGCTGGAGAAGGTCCCAAGGGTTTGGCTGTTCGCCAATTAAAGCGGTACGCGAGCTGGGTTCAGAACGTCGTGAGACAGTTCGGTCCCTATCCTTTGCGGGCGTAGGATACTTGAGAGAACCCGTTCTTAGTACGAGAGGACCGGAATGATGATGCCTACGGTGTATCTGTTGTCACGCCAGTGGCATTGCAGAGTAGCCGCGCATTAACAGGATAAGTGCTGAAAGCATCTCAAGCACGAAACCTATCTCAAGATCAGGTATCCCATCCTTTATGGAGTAAGAATCCTGGGAGATGACCAGGTTGATAGGCTACAGGTGTAAGCATAGTAATATGTTTAGCCGAGTAGTACTAATAATTCGAGGGCTTACCTATAATACATAGTTTTAGAGTCTATGTCTTACGTGGGTTCTTTACAACTCAATGATTCTTGAATATATTACTAAATATTTAAATAGATATCGACTTTCACACCTAAAAATTTATCTTGGTGACTATAGAGCAGAGGGTACACCTCTTCCCATTCCGAACAGAGAAGTTAAGTTCTGCATCGCCGATGGTACTGCGTGGGCAACTGCGTGGGAGAGTAGGTCATTGCCAAGTCTTTATTATAAAGCCGTCTTGTTTAAATACAAGACGGTTTTTTTTTGTACAATTATTGTTATCAAAAACTAATTTATATGGTCTCCAATAGTACTATTTAAACAATATGATTATATCCCTATTCTTATAGGTTCAATTATCATTATGTTTTATAGGTTTCTATATGATGGGCATGATAGTAAGCTATATTTTAGTGATGATTGTTATTGTTACCTAAACTTGCACAAAATATTGTTCTAAAAGAGTTTACTTCTATTAATGGTGAAACTAACACTAATGGGTACCATCCATTATATATGATTCTTTTAGTTTTTGTTCTAAACATAATTAATATTAAATTTATTTTTACTTTGTAAGTACATTTGCCGTTATTTATCCTTTAGTATCATTTTCTAGAAAAATTAAATGGCAAAGATTTAATTCAAATACTAAAAGATTATGAAGTCAAGTAATACTGTTCTTTTACGGCAATTTAAAATGATAATACTTGGCATTTCACAGAACCTTATAAGCATAACAATTATACTATTAGTACTACTTGCACCATAGTAATTGAACCAATATTAACAAATGGTTATGGCAAACAACAATATTTTATTTGGGATGGAGATTAACTAAAATAAATTTATATTGTTAAGAACTTTATATTTGTATTTTATAAACATTTACTATTTTAGAGGTTAAATTAATTTCCACTAAATTTATCGGTAATCCATTGAAATCGTTAACTCCATCAGATATTCTTTTAATAATAATAATAATTTCTGGCTTACTTTTAACAATATTAGTTGATGTTATAGCAGTTCAAATTATAGGTGCAGGTTTAACCATTATATTTTCTGTTGGGCTATTTATGATAATCGCTCAAAGGCAAAAGGAATATATTGATTCAAGAAATTCCAAGTCTAAACCAAAATCACCAAATTACAACGTAACTGTTAAGAAGGATAATTCTGGAACTCGTAAAACATTTGAAGAATTTGCAGGAAAAAATACTGATGAAGATATAGAGGAAACTGAATTTTCTGATTCTGATATTTCAGTCGATGAAGGTTTTAGAATAATCAAAAAGAATAAAAATATTGAAGAAGCTAAATCTGAAGATAAAATAATTATAAAGCCAAAAATTATTGAGGCAGATATAAAAGCCAACCCTCCTTCCGATGTAAATCCTAAAATTAGTACTGAAGAAATAATCGAAGAAAAGAATAATGATATTTTACCAGATATAAAAAAGGAAATTAATGATATTGTAGATGAAGAGAAATTAGAAATACCTCAAACTCCATATCTGGATATGTTACTTGAAGATGCTCCTAATTCTGATGAACCAAAACGTGAATTTGAATATTGTGTTTCAAGATTATTAACTTCCATACGAGCGGTTAGTAGTACAAGAAGTGCATTGTTTTTTTTAGTAAATAACAATAAAAATGAAATCAAGCTAGAATCTTATGCAACAGATGTGCCTGATAAATTGAATAAAAAGATAAGATTTAGTTTTGGAACAGATTTAATTAGTTCAGTAGCTAAAAACAAAAAGCCTGAGATTGTTACAGAAATTAATAGTGATTCCGAGGAAGACTTAATACCTTACTACAATACAAAATCAGATATTAAATCGTTTATTGGGGTACCAGTATTTTATGATAAAAAAATTGTGGGAGTACTTTGTGCTGATTCTCCATTAACAGATGCTTATGATTCGGTTATGGTTAATTTCCTATCTCAATTCAATTCTTTAATATCAACTTTACTTGGCAGTTACATAGAAAAATATGATCTTATTCATGCATTTAAATCACTTGAAGCCATAAACTTATTTCAAAGTAAACAGGCAAATGAAGACAATGATATTATGTGGTCATTATTGGAATCCATTTCAGATATTGCTCAGTTTAATTCAATTGGAATTATTGTTTGGAATGATGAAAAATCGGTTTGGTACTGTGCAGCTGAAGCTGGTGATACAGAATTTCCTTTGTTTAAGGAGCATGAAGTAGATAAATCATCAATAGTTAATAGATCAATAGAAAATAAGAAATTTATCAGCCATGATATTAAATCAAAATCTGAAACCTTTATATCTTTAGAAGAAAAAATTGATGATATTGAATGGGTAGCTTCAATTCCTGTTTTCACTAATAATGCTGTTTTTGGAGCAGTTGTTTTAGCAAACAAAATAATTCCTGATGGTGATGAGGAAACTGAAATTGCAATAAATTTAGCACAATTTGCTGCTTCAGCTATTGAAAAAGTACAGCTTCTTGAGCTACTTTCTCAAAATTCAGTTTATGATTACGATTCAGGACTAATGAACAAAGTAGCATTTCAAGATACAATTAATAGAGAATTTGATAGAGCAAAACAATTAAATACTCAATGTACACTTTGCTTAATAAATATTGATAAATATGCCTCATTCGATCCAGGTGTTTATCAAAAAAGAATGGAAGCAATGATTTCTCATGTTATTAGACTTACTAACGAATCCAAACAATCTTTCGATTTGCTAGGCAAAGTTGATGATAAACTTTTTGGAGTTGTTTTGATAGGTAAGGGTTTAGATTCTTCAAAGATATGGGCCGAAAAATTGCGGAGCGAAGTTGCTACATCAATGATAAAACATGATTCTAGTAACTTTAACGTAACTATCAGTGTTGGTATATCTAGTTACGAAAGTGCAAATAATCCAAATGAGTTTATTAATAATTCATTGGCTGCTCTAAAAATCTCATTAGAAAAGACTAACTTTGTAAGTATTTACTCATAAACATTTAATTAATTGAATTTATTTCTACTAATATTAACATCATTTACTGTTGGAGCTATTCCATTTGGAGTGATGATAAGTAAAATATTTTTTGGATTTGATATCAGATCCAAGGGCTCAGGGAATATGGGCTCAACTAATATTTATAGAGTTTTGGGTATACCTTGGGGTATTGTTGTCCAAGTTTTAGACATATTAAAAGGTTTTGTTCCAACAGTACTTATCGCAGCATTCTTTCTTGACTATGAAAGTAGCTTAAACTATAGTCAAATGAAAATAGTTTCGGGGCTATCTGCCGTGCTTGGGCATATATTTTCTCCTTTTGTTAAGTTTAAAGGTGGCAAGGGTATTAACACAGCAGTTGGTATGTTGCTTGGTGTATCACCTATTGATTTAGGAGTTTGTATATTTTTCTTTTTAATTTCTATATTTTCGACAGGAATGATTTCCGTAGGAGCATTAGTTGCCGCTTTTATTTTACCTAATTCTTTAGTAATTCGGCATTATCTTATATCGAATCAAGATGGATTTAGATCTCTTTTGGCCTTTTTCATATTTTTAACCATAATTGTTTTCTTTACCCATAGATCTAACATTAGAAGATTAATTGATGGCAAAGAAAATAAGTTTCCAAAACTTCAAATTTTTAAAATATCTAAATGATTGAAAGTGATAAAATTGCTGTTATAGGCTCTGGATCTTGGGGTACTGCTCTTGCAAATTATTTGTATAAATGTAAAAAAGAAGTCATTTTATATTCAAGAAGTAAAGAATTTGCTGAACAAATAAATAGTCTTAAAATTAATGATAAACATTTACCTGGTCAGAAACTTTCAAATCTGGAAGTTAGACATATTTCAGAATACAATGATGAAAAA
>JAONBD010000015.1 GCA_028376765.1 Candidatus Kapaibacterium sp. | reverse complement strand
ACAATCCCAGTTCATTTGCGGCTTTTTCTGCGAATTTTTTAGAACAATCAACACATTCTTCCATCGATACATTTGCAACTGGAACAAATGGACAAACATCCATAGCTCCCATTCTTGGGTGCTCACCTTTGTGCTTTCTCATATCTATAAGTTCGCTTGCTATTTTCGCCGCATTAAAAGCACCCAACACAACTGATTCTGGACTCCCTACAAAAGTGTAAACAGTTCTATTCGTTGATTTCCCAGGGTCTACATCTAGTAAAGTGCAACCATTAGTTCCTTTAATTGCATCAGAAATTGCATCTATAATTTTTTGATCTCTACCTTCTGAAAAGTTTGGAACACATTCTATTATCTTATTCATTTTTTTCCTTTTTTTTGTTCCCAAAAATAAGAAATGAATCTCGATTATTTAAAATTTTTAGTCTTAAATACAAGTTAATTTACTGATTAGGTAATATTGACTTTGATTATTATTAAATGTAGTCATTATAATAATTTTAAAAAAGGAGATTGTATTAGCGGAGCATGTTTGAGAAGGGATTTAAATACTGAGGATGATCCACAATAAATAGTTACTGTTGCTTCCAACCAATTCACATTAGAGGCGGGAAGATATGTGATTGAAGTAATTGCACCTGCATTTAGGGTTGAAAGGCATCAAACTCAATTATTTAATATAACTGATGGCGTACAAGAATTGGTTGGAACTTCAGAATATTCAATTAGTGCCTCTGGTGTTTATGATTCAAATAAATCATTTATACGTAAAGTAATTACAATTACTTCACAGAAAACATTTGATATTCAGTATAGATGCAGTGATGATCAAGTATTAAATGGTTTTGAACAAGGAAGCCCATTATTTGCTGGAGAAGAAGTGTATACTGTTATTAAAATCACTAAAATTGCGAATTAATAATGTCCTTTAGCGGATAGAATATAAACAAAATTGCCTTCAACTCTGTAAACTAAGCGGTGTTCTTTGTCTATTCTGCGAGACCATCTGCCTGTAAGCTGATGTTTTAAGGCTTCTGGTTTTCCAGTACCTTCAAAAGGATTTGTTACCAATTCTGTTAAGAAAATCAGAACTTTATTCAAGGCAGACTTATTGCCAGATTTTTTATGGAACTCAATATCTTTAAGTGATTTCTCTGAAAAATCAATTAGGTAAGCCATCAGAGCCCTAAAAAACTTTTGAAATTATCAGGATCAACTCTAACTGTTTTACCTGCTTTAACTTCAGCTTCGCTTTCTAAGATTTTTGCTACAAATTCTGGTTCATATTCTTTAGAATCCTCTTCTTCAAACTCTATGTTCTGACTTTGCATAAAGCTCCTCAAAGCAATTTCTTGCTCATGAGATTTTGGGTATGCTATTAAAGTGTTTGTTGACATAATTTTTAGACTAAAATGTTTATAGTATATTTCAAAAATACAAATTTTCTAGCATAAAATCAGTCTGAAATTAATTAATTGAACATTAATATATATATGGAATAATAATGAAATATATAATCGCAATTCTGGCTATTTGCACAATTATAGCAATCGCACAATCACCACATACCTTAAATTACCAAGGCTATTTAACAGATAGCTCGGGCGACCCCGTTGCTGATGGCAACCAAGCTATTTCTTTCAGAATCTATAATGTTGCAACGGCAGGCTCTGCACTTTGGACTGAAGCAAGAACTGTTACAGTAAATGATGGCGTTTTCTCTGTTGTCCTCGGCGAGAACACTCCAATTAACCTCCCTTTTGATACTCAATATTGGCTTGGTATAACGGTAGGTGGAAGCGAGCTAAGCCCAAGAACAAAGCTAGCTAGTTCCGCTTTTTCGAGTAATTTACCTAAAGTTGCTTTTGTGAAGGATGTTAAATCAAATGGAACTCCAGCAGGGACATTCACAGCTGGAGCATGGAGAACAAGAGTTTTGAATGATTTAACAGGAAATACTGACTTTATAAATCTAAATTCTAATCAAATAACTCTTGATGCAGGGACCTATATAATTGAGGCAAGTGCTCCATCATATAGGGTAAACTTGAATACTCTAATTCTGTACAATGTAACAGACGCTTCTAACGAATTAATTGGTTCAATTGCTAAATCAAGCAATAGTGATTATAGCTTAAATTATGCATGGATAATAGGTGAGTTTGAAATCACCTCTCAAAAAGTATTTGAGATTAGACATAGGAGTACAGGTTCATTTTCAACTCAAGGTTTTGGTTATCCTGCTTCTCTAGGAGTTAACGAAATTTACACCCAAGTAAAAATCACAAAAATTGCGAATTAACTAATTGATATACCTGTTTTATGTACTAGATCGACTAAAACAGTATCATTAGCCTCATATTTAGATTTTGTTACTACAATTGGTTCGATGCGGTAATCAATTTCATCTGCAGTTAGCCAAGCTGTTCTTGATGATATTTTCTTTGGGATTCTATCCTGAGTTACAAGCATAAGATCTATATCTGAATCTACTTTAGCTGTGCCATTTGACTGTGAGCCAAATAAAATTGCTTTTTCGATTGGAATAGATTTTTCATTCAACTTTTTAACGTACTCTTTTATTATTTCTCTAATTTCTTTTTTAACCATTTTATTTCTTCCTTTGCTTTTTTGATAATATCACTCATTTCAATAGCTGATGGAGTATCAGGTTGATATTCTGGATACCTTCCACTTATCTGATAATCCATTAGAAGGCTAAAAAATATTTTCTGTTCAATTGTAATTTCAATTTCAGCTAATTTTGCAAGACGACTTAGTTTATGTGTTTTTGGTGGATGGTTTTCAGTTGCTTTCACAACTAAGGCTTTCAAAGCCTTTTCCAAAGATAAATGTAGAAAGAAAAGACAATGAAGATACCTCTCTTTTTCAAAAAGAGCATCCACAGTTATTAGATCATCTTCAGATGTTGCTACCCAGTATTCTATTTGCTTTTGCAAGTCCACACACAAAAATAGTAAATATTCTTTATTCCAATTAAAAAATCTCATACAAGCTTTAAGTTTTCAAAATAATAACCGATATATTATTTATTAATACATTTACAAATAAAATTAAATATTAACATTAAAAAACTAATTATTTTTAATTATTAATTATTTATGGTGGTTTTACCCAATCACCACAAACACTCAACTACCAAGGCTATTTAACTGATACGAATGGCAATCCAGTTGCTGACGGCAACCAAGCTGTTTCGTTTAGAATATATAATGTAGCCACTGCAGGGTCTGCACTTTGGACTGAAGCACGAACTGTTACAGTAAATGATGGCGTTTTCTCTGTTGTCCTCGTCGAGAACACTCCAATTGATCTACCTTTCGATACTCAATATTGGCTAGGAATTACGGTTGGCGGAAGCGAGTTAAGCCCAAGAACAAAGCTAGCCAGTTCCGCTTATTCTAGTAATTTGCCTAAGGTCGCTTTTGTGAAGGATGTGAAACCTAATGGAACAAACGGTGGAGACTTTAATTCTGGTGCTTGGCGTACAAGAGATTTGAATGAATTATCAGGGAATACGGATTTCATTAGTTTAAATGCTAATCAATTTACACTTGATGCTGGAACTTATATTATTGAAGGTTCTGCCCCTGCATTTCGAGTTGGAGAACATAAAATGAGACTTTATAATGTAACAGATGCTAACATTAGTTTAGATAGTACTAATGCTCGAACTACAACTTCACCAGTAGATTATTCAAATTCTTTTATAATGGGTTTCTTTACAATTGTTTCGCAGAAAGTTTTTGAGATTCAGCATATTTGTGGCGTTACTTTTCTCGAAGGTGGTTTCGGGTATAGCATGGGTTTCGATGGTAACGAAATTTATACCCAAGTAAAAATCACAAAAATTGCGAATTAACTATGAGAGCTTCCTATAAATATCTTTTCGATGTAAAATCCTTAGTAGATATATTTTCTCTGTATCATAAGAGAAAATCATTCTGTAATCTTTTAGAACAACGACTCTGTAATTACCAGAATAACCAACCAATTTTTTTATTTTTAAATCATTCTCAAAAATATTAAAAGATAATTTATGAGCTTTTTTAAACGCATCTTTTTGAACATTTATACTGAGTTTTTTAATATCTTTTGTGAATTTATTTGTTTTTACAATATTTCTCAAGAGATGAAATCCTCAAAGGAATTCACTTTAGTAAGATTGCCTTTTTTGACATCATCTTCGGCTTCTTTTAAGCCTGATAGAAATTCTTTGTCGTATAGCTTTTCAGGTGCGACATCATCTAAAACTTGCTCCAAATCTAAATATAATTTGAGCATATTTTCAACTGGCAAATTAATATCTGGTTTCATTTCATTCCTAATTTTTAATAAAAGGACAACTTAATGAAAAAATTATTTTTACTTTTATCGTTGCTAATAATTACAGCAATTGCCCAATCACCACAAACATTGAACTACCAAGGATATTTAACAGATAGCTCGGGCGACCCAGTTGCTGACGGCAACCAAGCTATTTCGTTTAGAATATATAATGTCGCCACTGCAGGCTCTGCACTTTAGACTGAAGCACGAACTGTAACAGTAAATGATTTGACTAGAGCTTCTAGTCATGAAACTAGAGTTGCTGGACAAGATGTATATTCAGGTTATGTATCTGATGGTACAAATGGAACACCAAGAATTAGTTCTGAAACACGACCAGTAAATTTATCAATAAATTTTATAATAAAATATTAGATTAAGATGCCAGTTTTTTTTATTTCATCAATAAAGCCGCTTGGGTCAGATTCAGATTGGAATAGAACTGGTTCTATTCGGAGATCAATTTTTCGGCGAAGTTTCCATAGAGTAGTGGAGTCGCTTAGGAAATCATCTTTAGGTTTATTTAAAATTACTGCTATATCTATGTCGCTATTCTCGTTGGCATTATCCCTTGCAAACGAGCCAAAAAGATACATCTCAGAAATATCAAGAACTTCTGATACTTTGGATTTATATTCATTTAATTTTATAAATAATTCTTTATTAACCATTTTTGAAATTCCTTTGTATTTTCTAAATAATAAATGGATTTATTTTCATCAATTAGCTTATAGAGCGAATCCTTATGAGCAGGGTATCTTGTATTTAGATTCAAAGGACCAAGCTCATCTAAAAAATCTAATTGGCTTTCAGAAAGTTGATCTTGAATACCTGATTTATCAATTAACAAATTTAAAGAGTGGATAAAGGGAGGTGTGGAATTATGAATTTTAACAAAGACAGCTTTTATAATTTTTTCTATTGTTTGGTGACACATAAAACCAACATAACGATACCTAGCAGCTGTGTGCATTGCTTCAGCTGTTTCGAGATCGTAATTAGAAATTTCAATCCAGTATTGAATTTTTTCATTCATAAAACAAATATAATAAAATTAAGGACACTCCTATGAAAAGAATTGTTATTATTTTTCTATTACCACTTTTTCTATACTCTCAAGATATAAATAGAAGTACGCTTAATTCAGGTGGTGTAAGAGCTGCTGGAGGTGATTATATTCTGAATGGAAGCGTTACCCAGCAATTTGTAGGGCAAAGCTCTTCGGGGAGTAACTCACTGGGATCAGGGTTTTGGTATGGATTATTTTCGCCACAAACTAATACTATTATAGACCCTGATGACATAGACGCAGACGGAGTTGATAATGAATTAGAAGCACTAGCACCAAATTCTGGGGATGGTAACGCCGATGGCATACAAGATTCTGAGCAAATTACTGTAAGTTCAATACCTATAAATTCCCAATATGTAACTCTTGAAATAATTTCCTCTTGCCCAGAAATGAACGAAGTTGACCAAGCAATTATCGAACAAACTGAAGATTATATATTTCCACTTGGAGCAGTAGAGTTTAAGGTTCCATGCTCTAGTGCAGAAGTTAAATTATTTTTTCATGGAATTGAGGATTTAACTGGATACAACTATAGAAAAAAGCAAGCAGATGGTAATTGGTTTAATTATTCTAACGCAGTTTTTGGTCAGGAAATTATTGATGGTGAAACAGTTTCGACAGTAACATTAACCCTTACAGACGGTGGCCCTGAAGATTATGATGGTATTGTAAACGGTATAATTCACGATCCAGGAGGCCCGGCAGTCCTCTCTCCTAATTCTTCTATACCTATTTGGGATTGGTGGCATTTATTTGTTGCCTGTGGTGTATTAGGTGTATATTTTTGGAGGAAAAGTTAAACTTTCATTAGTATTTCGTTAATAATTTTATTTTGATATGTTACTTCTAATTAATGGACTTGATTATCATTGCATTCTGTTTATTTGATGTATACAAGCCCATCCACTATATCTTTAAATCAAGATAGTCATTTGGAATAAGGTTTTGGAAGCTTATTAATAAGGCTATAAATATTCTATTTTCTGTGAAAAACTAAATACAATCCATCTGGATCACTTAATCCATCATAGCCGTTACCAAATGTGTCGTCGTAAAGAATTAATCGTCCTGTAAGCCCGTCAATAATATATTCTTTAATATTTTGATCAAAGCTTGGATATACAAATGTTGAATCCAATCCTTTCGCTAAGTCGTAAGTCTGACCCTCTTTCTTTAATATTACTAATTTAAAATAATAATCTTCAACCTTATCTGAAGGATAAGTATATTCTACTAAGTCAACATCAATTACTACTTGATTTTCTTCATCTTCCAAATATTTATAAACTGGCGTAATTGCAAAATCTGCTAATATATCAATACCATTTACTGTAAAATAACTTTGTTCAAGACCATCATCAAAATACAAATCTGCATCTTGAGATACTTTGCTATAACCATCAAATTCAGTTTCGTTAATAATATTTTTATAAACAGAACTATAAGCGTATGGAATATATAATTGTTGAATTGGAGCAAGTTTTTCAGAAGAGAAGTTTTGGTATTCACCTTTATTTTGAATAGTAGTTTCATTCAAAACCCACGTTCTTTTCATATCTTCTAAATATGATTCGGCAATTGGAGTCATCGGATGATACTTGCTATAATTTTTTGCATATACTGATCTATCTTCTATCATACGATCTAATGAACTACTAGATGTATTGTTATTTTCATTACAAGAAATTATTAATAAAGATAGTGCTAATATTATTATTTTTTTCATTATTGCTCCATTATAACTAATATAAGTCACAAATCTACTAAATTAATTAAATTAATTAAATTAGTCAATTATTTAATCTATTTTTATTATTTTAAAATTAAAAAATATGTCAAGTTTTAGAATAAGACCAAGATTTAATTTAGTAAGTGATTTACCTGTTAGAGAGATCGAACAAGTGTTTCTGAATTTGATTAATATGAATGAACACGGACTAAATGGAATAGTAAGTAAGAATTTTATAACTATAAAAATTAATGAAAATGATAACCATTTTTGGTCACCAAGACTTGGTATTATGTTAGAAGAGATTGAAGGCAACAAAACAAAATTACTTGGTTTGTATGGACCTAACCCAAGTGTATGGGCATTATTTACTTATAGCTACGGTGCGATTCTTATTTCAATTTTTTTTATTACTCTATTTGGATTATCAATGTACAGTTTGGGAGAAGGTTTAAATCTCCTTTGGTGGAATCTTCCTTTGATTCTTTTAGGATTAGTTTTATATATAATAGCACAATTTGGACAAAAAATAGGTGCAGATCAGATGTATAAATTACATCATTTTTTTGAAGAGGTTGTTAAATCTGAAGTAAAAATTAATTAGTCCAATTTGGTTTTCTTTTCGATAAAAAAGCTTTGATACCCTCTTTTGCCTCTGCCGAAGATCTTAATTGTGCAATTGTTTCGGATATATATTCACTTAAATCATTTTTCTTCATTGAGCTAACAGATCTCTGCATTTCTTTAACTTTTGTCACTGCGTTTGGACCATTATTTACAATTCTACTAGTTATTTGATTAAGTTTTATATCAAGCTCTGTTATTGGGATACAGTAGTTTATCATACCATATTTAAGTGCTTCAATTGCAGGTATTCTTTCTCCTGTTAATAGATATTCTCGAGCTTTTGTTTCACCTAATCTTAAGTTAACAAGATGAATAATAGCAGCTGGAATAATACCAATTGCGACTTCTGATATTCCAAAAAATGAATCTGGTGTTGCTAATATAATATCTGAGGCTAATGCTATTCCAGATCCACCACCAATTGCGGCTCCCTCTACTTTAGAAATAATAGGTTTAGGGTAGTAATTAATCGTATTGATGAGTTTAACAAACTCTCTAGAATCTGAATAATTTTCTTGATACGAGAAATGACTTATATTTTCCAACCATTTTAAATCAGCACCAGATGAAAATACTCCATTTGATCCTTGAATAACAACAACTCTTACCTTTGAATTTGATTGGTTATCTTGTAACAAGTTTGATAATTTAGAAATTAATTCTGCGTTTAAAGCATTTTTTACTTTCGGTCTTGATAAAGTAATTTCAAGAATATAGTTTTCAATTTTTGATATTATCATTAAAGGTCGAATGAAATAGTGATTCTATGTTGTGAAGTTTGAGTACCATAGGTTGCAAGGCTATAATCTAATTTTGCGGCATCGAAAATTAATCCTCCACCAAAAGTAAAGCCCGATAGACCAGGATCAAATTCGATAGATGTTTCCTCTCTCACTGAATTATTGAAAGCAACTCTACCCCTAACATATTGACCAAAAGCAATTTCTAGTCCAACAGCTATATTTGAAAGTTTTTCGCCAATTGCTAAATCGTCAGCCAAGCTATGAAATGCCAAGTTAAATAATATCGGTAATCCTCTTAAACGATGATTTCCGGATATTCTAATATCAGTAGGTAAATCTACATTTTGCCCATTATATTTGACTATCTGAGTACCTACATTTAAAACAGAAACTCCAATATTAGTCCTCTCATTTAACCTATAAAAGATTCCTGCATCAATTCCGAGGGCACTACCAGCAACATCATCAATACCAGAATAAATATACTTAATACCCAATCCATAATAGAAATTTGAATCTAATTCATTAGAAATATATGCTCCAAATGCTAAATCTATACCACCAAAATTACCATTTATATTACCTACATCATCGGTCCTATCAAAATCACCCCAGTTATTGAAATTAGCTGAAAAAGCAATTTTTCCAATATCCCAACCATCATGAACATAAGTAATGTTCCCAGAACTAATATCAAGTACATTTTTCATAAATGTAACATTAACAAAATTGTTTTCGACAGTTTCGATTAATGCCGGATTATAGGTAATTAAACTTGCATCGTTTTCGATAGATGCAGCGGCACCACCAAGTGCTGTTCCTCTTGCACTATGGTTAAACTTTAGAAAACCATAAGGACTTTGAGAAAACACAAGTGTACTTAGTACTATGAAATATAAAAATATTCGCATCATAAATTTACTCACTAATTAAATCTAGAAAGAATTTGGGAGGCTTTACTGGCCTCATTTTTTCTTTTGTTACAAAAACATGTTTAGTATAACCTTTAGCTATAAGCTTCTCCAAAATTTTAATTTCGTATTCAAATTTAATTTGTAGTGAGTTATCATATTCTAATTTAGCAAATATTTCTAAAATATCATCATATCTAGCAGGTGATTTATAACTAATATTTGCTTCAGTAAGTGGTAATAAAAAACCATTTTCTTCAACTAAGGTATAAGCTAAATTAAAGTGACGCATTAATTCAGTTCTTCCTGTTTCAAAAAAGGTGAAGTAATTTCCATTATAGACTATACCCATTTTATCAGTATCAGCATATCTTACTCTGAATACGCACTTATGTTCTAAAAGTTTAGACATTTACAATTTGTTCAATTATTCTTTCAAAATCATCCTCTGAATAAAAATCTATTACAATTTTCCCACTCTTATTATTTTTGGTATTTATTTTTACTTCAGTAGAAAGAAAATGTCGAAGTTTGTCTTCGAGATCTTTAACTTCAGGTTCTTTAACTTCAATATTATTTTCAGATAATTTGATTTGTTTTTTGTTATTAAAAGTCTTTACTAAATCTTCTGTATCTCTTACATTAAGACCTTTATTTAATACCGTATTGTAGGCATCAATCATCAAATCTGGAGTATCAAAAGCTAGCAATGCTCTAGCATGACCCATGCTGATTTTATTATCTCGCAAGGCTTGTTGAATATCTTCTGGGAGTTTTATTAACCTTAAAAAATTTGTAACCGTAGATCGGTTTTTACCAACTTTGAGAGCAACTTGTTCTTGTGTTAACTTACATTCATCTATTAATCTCTTAAATCCAAGAGCAGTTTCAATAGGATTTAAATCATCTCTCTGCAAATTCTCAATCAATGCAATTTCAAGCATTTCAGAATTTGTATTCACATCGAGTATATACGCTGGTATTTCTTTTATTTGTGCTTCTTTTGATGCTCTGAGCCTTCTCTCCCCTGCAATTAACTCAAATCCATTTTTTATCTTCCGAACAGTAACTGGGGTAATTACCCCATGAATTTTAATTGAGCTGATTAAATCTTCAAGCTCTTCTGGATCAAAATCAATTCTAGGTTGATACGGATTTTTAGTTATATCTTCGAGCGGTAACATTTTAAATTGTGTTACAATTTCAGAAGATTTTTCATTCTTTTCAATATTTGGAAGTAAAGCTCCTAGACCTTTCCCCAAACCTGTATTTTTAATTTTTGCCATTATTTTTGTGTATTTCTTCTGCTAAGGATAAATAATTTTGTGCTCCCTTGCTCAATGCATCATATAGCAAGGCAGGCTTTCCGAAACTTGGCGATTCAGACAATCTAACATTTCGTGCGATTATTGTTTCAAAAACTTTTTCGTCAAAATGTTTTTTTACTTCTGTTACAACCTGACCAGCCAATTTTAATCTAGGGTCGTACATTGTAAGCAGAACACCTTCAAGATCTAAATCTTGATTTAAGTGATTTCTAACAATCGAAATTGTATTCATCAATTGACCTAAGCCTTCTAATGCGTAATATTCGCATTGTACGGGAATAAGTACAGAATCTGATGCAGTGAGTGAATTAAGGGTTAACAAACCTAATGATGGCGGACAATCAATAATAATATATTCAAATTGATTCTTAATTTCTGAAAAAGATTTTTTTAATATTCTTTCTCGACTTTCCTCATCTACCATCTCAATTTCTGCCCCTACCAAATTAATATGTGATGGAATAATTTGCAAGTACTCAAGATCAGACTGAAGAATACACTCAGACATCAATGTTTTTTTAATTAGAATTTCGTAAACAGTTTTATCTGAAGATCGAGAATCAAAGCCCAAGCCATTTGTAGCATTAGCTTGTGGATCCATATCAACAAGTAATACTTTTACTTCTAAAGCAGCTAATGAAGCAGCTAAATTAACAGCGGTAGTAGTTTTACCCACTCCCCCTTTTTGGTTTGCAACTGATATTATTTTTCCCATAAATTTCTTTTTCTTAACATTAAAAGGTTGAATGCTGCGATTATAACTCCATGCCGGATTTCACCTTTTAATATTAAATTTTTAATATCCTCAATTGGATATTTAATTATATCAATATCTTCAAAATCATCAAGATTTTGTTCAAGTTTTTGTTCACAATTTTCCCATAAAAAAGTGTAACAACGATTATCGAGAAAAGCAGGATTAGGAAATATTTCACCTAAAAATTCTACTGGTGAATCTGAAACATAACCAGTTTCTTCCTTACATTCCCTTATTGAAGCCTGTCCTGGAGTCTCATCAGTTTCTATTAACCCACCTGGAATCTCTAATTCAATCGTATTAGTACCATGTCTGTATTGGTTTACAAGAACAATTTCATTTGATTTTGTAATTACAATAATATTTACCCAATTTTCTGAATTAAGAACTGTAAATTCACTAGTTTTTCCATCTTGTGGGTTTGTTCTTCTTACAATTTCAACATCAAATATTTTATGGTTCCCAAGATTTTTTTTACTCTCGGTCTTCCACTTTTTTAACATAAAAAAGCCTTTGGTATGATTCCAAAGGCTAATTTAACAAAATTATTAAGAAGCTTATATTAATTGGAGATAATTAATTCTTCAGTATAAACTTCATTTGGTGTTTTTAGCATTATCAAATAAACCCCATTGTGTAAATTATTAGTATTTAGATTATACTCATATTTACCATGAGATAGTTCGCTATTCAAAATATTTTTTAGAATATTACCATTCAAATCAACTAAGCTCAATTTATGATAACCATCTTCTACTAAGTTAAGCTTTATTAAACTTGTTGTTGTAGCTGGATTTCCTTCTATTGTTAATATACTTGAACCAACAAAAGGATCAAATAATCTTAATAAATTTCCATCTCCATCTTTACAATGAGGATCTAATGTAAAAGTTCCTAAGTTTATTGTTCCGAAATCGATTTGACCAACTTCTGATGTTGGATTTATAACCTCAATTAAAGTTGATTCAGCATTTCCAAGAAGTGCAATAAAATCAAGTGTTAATGTAGTATTTGTTATACCAGTTGTTATTCTTCCAGCCGATTGAGTTCCTGTACCAGTTAAATCTATTGTAAAATCAATTATTCTAAAATAATCTTCGCCTTGCTTTTCAATTGTACCATTTGGAGTAGAGCCAGTAGCCTTTAAAAGCGAAGCGTTAAATTTCAATTGACCACTAATTGATTTGTGAAAGTCAGGGACAACTCCAACAAAATCAGAAGAATTAATATTAATTGTAACTAATTCGCCTGGCTTTTTAATTTGATTATTTAATTCAATATTAGCTGTAGCTCTAAGTAAATTAAAGTTGATGTTATTATTATTAACAAAACCTCTTCCCGATGGGTTTGTATCAACAAATCTAAATTCAATAATATCACTATTAACTGCTGGGTCATTAGGATCTAGAGCAACAAAATTTAATGTTTGTGGATTGTTAAGGTTTATCTCATATCTATATAATGTATTTAAACCATCAACGGTACTAGTTACTCCATCAGTACTTTCAATCAAGTTAGTTGGAACTGCTACATCTACCAACACAGAAGTAATACCAGCTGCAAAAAAGTTGTTATTATCAACAAATGAAGGTGTTAACTGAAAGTTTTGATCTATTAATGCAGAAACATCTTGTGATTGAATTTCTGCTGTTGGAACACTTGCATCAGTTTGTAAAGATATTAATGTTTCATTTAAGCAAAGCAGACCATCGACTTCTGCCGAAATCTCCAAATTCAAAGTGTAGTTGGTTACATCTTTTGGGGTGTATTCAACTTCAATTTGATAAGTTTCACCCGCCAATGCTGAATTATCAGTATTAGTTACATTAATAGCAAACACATTAGCTGGGTCGCCAGAAATCGAAGCTATTATGTTAGTAATATCTTTTGAATAATTATTGATTAACGTTAATGTTATCGGAGTTGTAGTATTTAAGTCACTATCAATGTTAATTATCTGATTATTTGATCCATAATCATAAACTGAAGGATCATACTGAGTAGTTGCAGGCTCAATTATACCTTTAATTGTTACAAAATCTTGATTACTAGAACAATCATCGATTAATAACAAGTCGAAAGAAAAAGCTCCTTCGGATAGGCCGTTAGCATCAAAACTCATATTTTTGATTATTGAATTACTACCAGCATTAATAAAGTCAAATACATTATTATCGGCAAAAGTGAACTCAGGCTGAGAGTTATCTAAAGTTAAAATAGTATTTGCCTCTCCAACATTTTCAACTTCAACAGTAAAATCTACCAATTGATTTGGACATAATATTCCTAAATCAATTTCTGATGAGTTTGCTACAAACTGAAAGTCTAGATCAAGTTCTTTACCAGTGATTGGGATTAACAAATTAGAGTTATTGCCTGTATCATTTACTATAGTAACGTTTGCATTTTTTGTTCCTTCAGATTGAGGGTCAAAAACAATTGTTACACTCACTGTTTCAGTATTATTTTCAGCAACTTGGAAGTTGGTTACGGTTCCATTTTTAAGGGCAAAATCTGCTAAGTTATCAATTGTTATATCAGTTACACTCATTGGAACAGAGCCAGGATTAGTTATTTCAATTACTAATTCCGATGTTTCATCACAAACAACATCTGCTGCATTTTGAGTAATATTTGCAGTTATCTCTGGTAATCCAGAACTAGAGCCATTAATTTTAGCTGTATAATCAACACCATCAACTGTTATTATTAAATCAGCAGAATGATTACCAGGTGTTAGAGGGAAATAAGAAAAATCAAACAATGCTTGAGTTGATTGAGTAACTACTGTTGGGCCTGGGAAAAGAAAAGGAAATAATCCACTATCACCATTTTCAATTCTAATATTAGTAATAGTAACATCTTTACAGAAATTATTATTAAAGCAAACAGCATTCAAATCTGATTTTATTCCAGGGGTAGCACCAGTTATTGAAACATCAGTTGTAGTTAAAAAGCCAGAACTTCCTACTAAATCATTCCCAAAACAAGCAGTTGAATTAAAACTTATATTAGAAGGGGTACAATCTAGATTATTATCAGTATGGGTTAAATTTAGAACTGTTTCTACATCTTGGGTAAGCGTTAAGTTAGAAATGTCTTCAACAAAATTGAATCCAAGCTCACTAAAATTAGCTCCAGAAATTGTAATATCAGAATTTCGAGCTGTAAGTTTTATTTGACTATTTCCATTATTTAAAACTACTGGATTTCTATCATCAATTTCAATACTAGGCTTAACAATATCAGGGACATTATAAGTTGCTGTAGCCGAAACTGGAGATCCGTTTATTGTGCCATCAACCTTTATTAAATTTTGATCACAATCAGTAACCCATTCAATTTCGCAAGGTGATAAAATGGTAGGGTTTCTTTCTACTTCATCTAAAATATCTCTAAAGGCTCTTTCAACGTCATCTTCTGTAGTTAACGAACCATAACTAGTCCCACCAGTATCTCCAACAATTGTCCCAATTGAACCAGGTGTACTTCCACCAAATTGAGCTGAAAAGACAATACATTCTGGGTTTTGAGATTTTGCTAAAGCACTAATTTCATTTGTTCTTACATCAAAATCTGTTACTTTATTATGTTCTCCATCACTAAAAAATAAGATTACTGGCTTCCATTTTGCATTTTCAAAAGCATAAGGTATTGCACCTATTGATGTTGGCTCAGTTTTATTAGTTTCTATGCCAGTAAATGCTGCGTTGAAATCTGTATTAGATTTTGTTAGAATTTCTCTATTTAAAACAGTTAAAATTGAATCTCTATTTTGTGAAAATTCAATATAGACAGTATTTCTACCAGCAAATGTATGTAAAGAAAATTCAGATCTATTTGGGTTCATTCTTTGTACTAATGTTTTAATAGATCTTTGTAATATATCGATTCTTCTAAAAGGTTCATCTGCTTCATTACCATCTATTCCAAGTTCCATTGATCCTGAAATATCGGCAACAACTATCAGAGAATATTTTTTGACATCCGAATCACATTCCTGAAAAATTATAGGTTTTACAACACCATCTTCAGTAAGTATGATTGGCTCATCTGCAAATTGTGAGTATTGATTTCCAGCGGCATCAGTCGCCTCAACTTCAGCTCTTATAGTTGGGTAATTATCAATATTTATATTTGTAATTTCTATTGATTGTGAGAACAAACTAATGTTCGTCATTAATATAAGTGATAAAATAATTTTTTTCATTTATTAGCCTTTACAATAATTCTTTTTTTAATTAACACACTAAACTCAATTTCATTACAGATTATTCTAATTCTTCGTAAGCTTCAATTGGAGTTTCAATTTTAATTTTTACAGTTCTTGAATAAAACCTACCTTCTGGCAAGTTATTATCATATAAAAGTACACTTTCACCTAAACCATTTGCTTCTGATTTTTGAATTTCCATTCTAACGGCTGCCGATTCAGCTCTCATTCTAGATAATGTAAGGTTACGATCGGCATTCCCCATTCTATCGGAATGTCCAGTAATTTCAATATCTGAATTATCTCTTAACCTTAGTTTTGCTTTATCAGCAATATTTTTATTTGTTTCGTTTAGCTCATCTTTATTAAATCCAAATCCAATCATACTTAGATTATCTATTTCCATATCGCTCTCACCAGCAACAATTTTTGATTCAACAGTTATAACCTTTACTGGTAAAATCTGAATATCAGATTCCCAAATCTTACCATCGTTATCAGTAACAATCAATTTATATTCTAAAGATTGATTAAGATCTGGTAAATTTTCTTGTTCATCATCACTGCCCATAGCCCAATCTACTTGTTTTGGAACATTTCCATTACCAGTAAATCTTTTAAGAGTATTTCCGGCTTGCTGAACTTGAATTTCCCATTTTGATACACCAATTTTTGTTTTAATTTCTGGTCTGAATCTAAAATTCGGTGGGTTAGTTTCTTTAAAACTATTTTGAGAAATAATTGGTTCAAATAATCTATCGTAATTTGGAATAATTTCTACTCTTCTATTTTCTTGTACTCCATCTTCGGTTGTAGAGTTAGATGGTAGTCCAGGTAAATTTCTTGATTTAACTATAAGTCTATCTCCCGATATTCCCCAAACATTTACTAAATAGTCTTTAACAGTTTGAGCTCTTGCCTTTGATAGTGCAATGTTCCCCTTTTCCTTTCCTTGGTTTGAATTACATCCGATTAAGGTAAGTTCTGCCTGAGGGTAAAATTTCATTCTTTTACCAATAATATTTAGAACCGAATAGTAAACGTCAAGTGTTTTTGATGAGAAAAATTGATTCCAAGTGAAATTTTCTACATCTGAACTTCCCATTTTAGTATATCTTGGTGGAAGTGTTGATGAATTTTCATCAAAGAAAACATAATTCAATAATGGATGTGTATTATTTTCATAAAATTCTTCTACTTTTAACAGCGACACTGGGTATTCAATATTATTTTCATCTACTGAAACAGCAGCAATACGTGCATCTAAACTAGGCTCTAAAGGTGGCGGAGGCGGCAATGGAACTGGCGGTGGCGGTGGCGGCGGTGGTGGTGCTTTTTTTGGTGGAGCTTTCTTTCTAGGAGCATATCTTATACCAATACCTCCTGCAAACTGGCTTGGTAACCAAGTTTGTTCTGAATGAAATGAGCTTAAACCAATAGTGTAGCGAGCCTCTGGAACCAAAAACAATGTTCTATTCTTATTTAAAGGAAGATCATAGCTTGCACCAAATAAAAAACCCAAATTAAGGCTAGGAGCCTCTGGAATTTCTCCACTAGCTATATTTATTTCACGAGATCTAGTTCCATTTTCATCAATAAAAACCCCTGTTGAAGGATTTGTTATTCTTTCAGTTTGTGCAAAATCCTTGGTCATTATAAAGCCTGCACTTAAACCAGCCCTTAATCTTAATTGACTGCCTAATTTCATTATCAATGATGGTTCAAAAGCTACTAGGTTGATAGTACCATCAATTTCATGTTCTATTGTTGCATTTACTATTTGGTCATTATCTGCACTTAAAACTGAATTATTTCGCTCTTCTGTCTTTGTTAGTTTACCACTCAAATCCATATAATTAAGCCTTAAATCAAGCTCAAAAGTATTGCCAAGTGGAACTGCATAATACAAGCCCCCCATTAAACCTAATCCAGTTCCAGTTGAATACCCATCGCAACAACCTGTAATTGTTGGCAGAGTTTCAAAATCAGCAACATGGAAATTTAATCCACCACCAAGAAACAAACCAAAACTTTGTCTTGGGCTGTATGCAGAATCAACATAAATAGTTGATTCTTGTTGTGATAGTAGATGCAAACTGCTTAGTATAAAAAGAGAAAGTATAATTTTCATGTTCAGCTCTATTTTTTCAGATAGTTTAGTATGCAATATAAAAAATATTAATTAAAACATCATCTATATGTTGAAGCTATTTAACAACAAAATCTGTTTAATTTGATTGGAAGTGTTCTAGCATTTATCTAGTTTAACTTTTTGGTGTGATATATTAAGTATATTTTAAATTTATCGATAACAATTTATGTAGTTATAAAAGATACAATAACAACAAATAAAACAAAAAAAAGCCTCAGATAATTGGAGGCTTTAAATTACAAATTACATTTTTGAAATATATTTAGGCTACAATATCCATTTGATCTTCAAATAAGTATAATATGTCACCAGGTGTCAGATTAGCTTGTGCGTCACTTGCATATTTATCAAAATCATTTGTTACAAGCATTTTTAATTCACTCAGTGCTTCTTGATAAGTTTCGATAGGAGCTGCATTTTCTGCAAAAAGTGGGTTATTATTATCCACTTTGATATTATCCTCCAAAGAATCTATTGCACCCAACAAAATATCTTGTTGCCATTTTGATGGCGGTGCATCGTTCAAAGATTCTTTATTAGAAAGACCATCTGTTTTCTTTGCATCCTTTTTACCTATATTTAGGGCATCTACTAAGAAAGGATCGTAACTTGTGCTTCCTGCATTCGCTATATTTTTTACATCCATTGTGAAAATCCTGATTATTTAAAACTAAAACCTATATTGTTTATTTCAATTGGTGTGCCAATTTTTATTTATCATTTTTTATTTGATTGTAAACTTAGAATATTTAATATGCGAAAACAATAAGAACAATTACTTAAAATATGCAAAACATTTTATCAATATCAGAATTAACTGGTAGAATCAAAGGAACATTAGAATCTAATTTTGATTCTATTGTTATTAGAGGCGAAATCTCTAATTACAAAGCTCATAGCTCAGGTCACAAATATTTTAGCTTAAAGGATGAGGGTGCCCAAATAAGCTGTGTGATATGGAGGTCAGCTGCTTCAAAAATGAATTTCAGTCCAGAAAATGGTATGAAAGTGGTAGCTGAAGGAGGCATAAGCGTTTTTGCTCCCCGTGGTAATTATCAAATTAACATAACTAACATGAAACCTGATGGCTTAGGCGAATTGTATTTAGCTTACGAAAAGTTAAAAAATGATTTAGAAGAAAGCGGTTGGTTTAATCACGATTTAAAAAAACAAATCCCAAATATCCCACTAAAAATTGGGATTTCAACTTCGCCAACTGGTGCTGCCGTTAGGGATATTATTTCAACAATAAAACGAAGATTTAATTCAGCTGAAATTGTGTTTAGGCCTACAATCGTTCAGGGTTCTGCTTCTAGTAATGATATTGTAAACGCTATTAAAGATCTATCTGAAAAGAAACCTGATTTAATTATAATTGGCAGAGGTGGTGGCTCCATTGAAGATTTATGGGCTTATAATACTTATGAAGTTGCAGAATCCATTTTCAATTGTGAAATACCAATAATTTCTGGTGTGGGTCACGAAACTGATTTTACTATTGCTGACTTTGTATCAGATATAAGAGCAGCTACTCCTACAGCGGCAGCAGAAATAGCAACCCCTAAAACAAAAGATTACCTCAATGATATTTTAATTTCTTACAATAGTTATTTTAAAGATAAATTATCAGAGAAAATTAAATCTGTAAATGAAATAATTGAACAATTCACCGGTGAAAGAGTTAAAAATTCAATTAAAAGCCGAATTAATTATGAAGTGCAAAAACTAGATAATCTTGAAACACTAATGCAAGGAAATTATGCCTTGAAGTTTGAAAGAATAAAAAACAAACTAAATAGTTTAAATCAAACCATATTTTTTTCGAACCCCCATCGACCATTAGAAAAAGGGTATGCTCTTTTAAAAAAGGGTGACAAAATAATTGGGAAATCTGAATCAATCAAAAGCTACAAAGAATTTGATATACTTAGACTTAATGAAACAGCAAAGGTGAAATTAGCAAAGGTATTTCCAAAGGAAATGTTTTAGAAGTATATTTTTGTATTTTTGCAAGCTAATTTAAGATAAGGTAAATTATGTTCGAACCATTAAAAGAGAAATTGAAAGATTTAACTGATAGAAACTCCAAATTGCGGAGGTATCTTTGACATTGATGGGAAAATTGAAAAATCAAACTCAATGCAAGAAGAAACTAATCAGCCGGGGTTTTGGGATAATCAAAAATTAGCTCAAGCTCACATGCAAGAAATTGCGAGACTCAAAGGATGGGTTACAGAATGGCAAAATACTGAAAATAAAATAGAAGATGGCGAAGCCTTAATAGAATTATCTGAAGAAATGCAGGACGAAAGTCAAGAAAATGATATTGAAACAGAACTAAGTGCTATTGAAAAGCAGATAGCTAGTTTAGAAGTTAGGAATATGCTCGATGGACCTGACGATATAAGAACTGCTATAATAACTATTAATGCTGGTGCCGGTGGAACAGAAGCTTGCGACTGGGCAGATATGCTAATGAGAATGTACCTAAGATGGGCTGAAAGACATGATTATAAAATTGCCCTGTTAGATAAACAAGAAGGTGAAGTAGCCGGTATTAAATCTGCTGAACTCGAAATATCTGGTGATTACGCTTATGGTTATCTGAAAGGAGAATCTGGAGTCCACAGGCTTGTAAGAATATCCCCATTTGATTCGAATGCAAGAAGACATACTTCTTTTGCTAGTATTTATGTATATCCAGAACCACCTGAAGATGTAGAAATTGAGTTAAATCCAGCAGACTTGGATTGGGATACATTTAGAGCTGGTGGAAAGGGTGGACAAAATGTAAATAAAGTTGAAACCGCCGTTAGAGTTAAACACATTCCTACTGGAATTGTTGTTGCTTGCCAACAGGAAAGATCGCAGTTACAAAATAGAGAAAAAGCAACTAAAATGTTAAAGGCAAAACTCTATCAAAAAAATAGAGAAGAAGAAGAAGCAAAAAGAGCTGATGAAGAAGGTAAAAAAATGAATATAGAATGGGGTAGTCAAGTCCGCTCCTATGTATTCCAACCTTATACAATGGTTAACGACCACAGATGCGAGTATAAGAATACCGATATTACATCATTTATGGATGGTGACATTGATGATGGAATAAAGGCTGTTCTATTAAGCAGGGAAACTGTATCTAAATAGAAATATATTATTTATTAAATTTTTCTAAAGCCCAGCCGAATACCTTAATATATTCAATTGCTTGTTTTACAGACGAATTATCTTGTGCCATAGCGTTCAACCTAATTTGATTTAAATGTTCAGCACTGTAATAGGTATCTAGTGCTCTGCTCATGGCAAATTCAAAATCATCAGCACTATAATTATTGAAAACAAAGCCTGTCCCAACTTTCTTTTCTGGAATATACTCATCAACTGTATCAGCTAGACCCCCAGTGGATCTTACAATTGGGATAGTACCATATTTCAAGCCATACATTTGTGTAAGACCGCAAGGTTCAAACCGTGATGGAATTAGCAAGAAATCACTAGCAGCAATTAAATTATGAGCATACCATTCGTCATATCCGATATTTACAATTGCATTTCTTGGGTACTTCCACTTAAGATAGTTAAAATATTCAACATAGTTTTGCTGACCAGAACCTAATATCGCAAATCTGAACTTCTTGTCTCCTATCAAATTATCTAATCTCTCACGAATTATATCAATACCCTTTTGCTCGGTTAATCTTGTAACCATACAAACAAGGGGCAAATCTAAATCATCATTATTGGTTAGACCTTGTGAACCTAAAAATGAAAACTTGTTAGCTCTTTTCTGATCTAAATTATCACTTGAGAATTTAATATTTATTTTTTCATCTGTTTTAGGGTTCCATTCATCATAAAACACACCATTTAATATACCAATTAAATCTCCACCTCTTTGATTAAGTACTCCATGCAATCCCTCGCTATAGTATGGCTGTCTTATCTCTTGAGCATAATTAGGAGAAACAGTAGTGATTTTATCAGCAAACATTATTCCTGTTTTCATGCAGTTAACAACACCATCTTTTTCAAACCAAGAACCAGGGTAAAATTCTTTCATTCCAAATCCAGAAAAGTCCATAACTCTCCATGGATCATATTTCCCTTGATAAGCTAAATTATGAATTGTAAAAACACCAGCAGTTTTAGAAAATCTTTCCTCATGTTTATAATAAGATCTTAAAAATGCCATTGTATAGGCTGTATGGTAATCATGTGCTGATATAATATCAGGGGTAATTTCTAAAGCTTTAATAGTTTCAAATATTGCTCTTGAAAAGAAAATAAAACGCCTGTCATTATCAAAATATGAATCAGGATTCCCATAAATCCCATCTCTGTTAAAATATGCTTCATGCTCTATTAAATAAACCTTTGAGTCAGAATTTGGAAATTTGCCTTCCCAAACACCAGCAAATTCTGTAGAAAAACCCATTGGAACATTTAAAGTTAAAAATGTTTTCTTAAAGCCAAATTCATCAACATTTATTCCTCTATGCTTAGGAAGAATTGTAATTGCATTATGACCTTGTTTAGTCCATTCCAAAGGTAGAGCTTGAGTTACATCTGCTAGTCCACCTGTTTTTGCAAATGGGCTTACTTCAAAAGCGGCTGTTACTATATTCATTAATTTTCTTTTGATTTTGTTACTTTCTATTTTACAAATTTGCAAATCTTTGTGTAATAATCATTGTATTTGGTCAAAATTCCGTCTAAATTTCTATTTTCATCAAATAATCCAAAGATAGTTGAACCACTACCTGTCATTGAAGAGTAAATAGCTCCATCATCATATAAACTATTTTTTATCTCCTCTAACAAGGGATAAAGCTTAAAAACACTATCTTCAAAATCATTTATAAAATATTCCTTTAAAAGAGTTGGATTATTTTTTGCTCTGTTTAAAAGTGATTTATAATTTAGTATTGGTAGAGGTGTTTCATTTCGGTTTAATAAATTGTAAGCTTTAGCAGTATTAACATGAATACCAGGATTTATTATTAATATTTTCAACGGTAAGTCAAGGTTAAAATGTTCTAAGATTTCACCTTTTCCTTTGCCAATTGCCCAACCATCTTTCAGGAAAAAAGGAACATCACTACCAATCATAGGCGCTATTATTTCTGGCTCTTTTTTTCTGTTTTCACTACCCCAAAACTGTAATAAGCCTTTCATAGCATAGGCGGCATTTGAACTTCCACCCCCTAAACCTGCACCAGTAGGTATTTCTTTTTTTATCAATATTTCTGGTAAGTTATTTTCTTTGTGCAACCTTTTTGATAGCTTTTTTGCAGCTTTAAATACAAGATTTTCTTCTTGATCTATTCCTAAATCAGGAAAAGAAGTTACTTTTAGATTATCTGAATCAGAAATCAATAATTCATCTGCTAAGTCAATTTTTGCAAAAACAGTATTAATATTATGAAATCCATCTTTTCTTTTATAAAGAACTTGCAAACCAATATTAATCTTTGCGTATGATTTAATCCTTATCATTCTTTATCCCTGCAAGTCAGTAAATACAATCTGTTATTAATAACACCTAGAGTTTCATATCTGTCATCTACCCTATTATATCTTGGGTTAATTGTTTCATTTGCCATCATACCAGACCAAAGCTCTTTTTTGGTCATATCTCTTACTACAAGCGATGAGCTAGTTGTAAATGCAAATGTTTCCGATTTTGGCTTTACAGCCAACACTCTATTTTCTAAATCAACAGCTTGTAACGAGTATTTTTTACCATTTACTGAAGCAAAGCAATCAATTCTACAACCAACAAAAAACATTTCTTCACCATCATGAGTAAATTGTGGAGGCGAATTTATCCTACCTGCTTCATAAGGGACAGTATTCATATAGACATTGTAATTATCATTAAAATTTGCTTCATAAGATAAGATTGGTTCAAAAGGATGAAGTTTCAAGTTTGAGATAAAATCCAAACGAGTAGTTTCGAGTGGAGAGCTAAGCTCATCATCAATTAATACAGCTACATACTGATTTGAAGTTAATCTTGCTGCATAGGCTGCCAATGAGCCATCAGGATTTATCTGCCCATAATCAACATAATTATACATTTCGCTATATTCTTCAAAATTTCTAAAAACATGCCAATTACCACTGATTCCTGCTGCCCATAAAAATGAACCATCATTCAAAAAACCAAAGGGCGTTATTTGATCATATACTCCAGATGCTCTACCATCAATTAGAAGGGTAATTAAACCTCCCCTATCTTGAACAAAAGCATACGAACTGCCATCTTGAGATAAAAAAATATCTGATGACCTATCAAAGCTCTGTACTTCTTGATTATCAATAATTATTTTTTCTAAAGTTTCTCCCTGAAAATAAGAATAAGCCATCACTTTAGAATCAGCAGAATATACAATTGTTCCAGGCTTTGTTGTATTTATCCTCCATGAAGAATCTTGATCAACAAGAATCCAACCAGAGTTGTCTTTCATAAAACTAGCCCATCTATTTCCATCCTGAGAGAATACAGGAGTGGTTAAATTTCTGACAGTTGAAAGCTCTTCTCCATCAACTATTAATCGCTTAAAATCTTCAAAAGGTTCAGTAACAGCCCACCAATGGTATGTTGTATCCATTCCATAGGCTAAAAGTCTTTCTGATCCGTCTGTAAGTTGATAATCAAAACACTTCTTAGAGTAACTAATATTTGTTAATATTGTTATTATAAAAAGGATATGAAAGTTTTTTAACATAATATTATAACGAGAGCAGCCTATAAAAGATTTATACTAAGTACAATTTATAAAAAAGAGGATAAAAATGTTTTCCTACAAAAATATACTATTTAGCTTAGTTTTACTAATTAGTGTTACAAATCTTTTAGCACAAACTCCAAGCTTTTGGATAAGCAATATTGATAATACCGACTTCCCTACAGTCAGAATCAATTACGTTGCAATTAGCCCATTCCAACTCAAAGAAAATCAAGCAGATTTAACCACCGAACATTTTAAAGTGTTCGAAGATGGTGTTGATATGTCCATAACGAATGGAGCTCCTAATGCTGAGCTTAAATGTGGCATTTTACCAAATAACATTCCGCTTTCAGTTGTTCTAGCTCTAGATGTAACAACATCTTTAACTAGTGGTCCAACAAACTTTTTGGAATGGATCCAAGAAGCTTCTTCTATCTTTGTTGATTCATTAGATTTTGAAGGAGGATCTGAAGCCAATGTAATTAGGTGGGCTGGAAGTGCAGAAGTTGACGGTTGGATGCAAACCGAAGATGAAGTACTTGATATCATTTCAGGCTTAGGAACTAAAATTGGAACAACAAATTTTAATAGTGCCTTTTTAGATTTGAATGGTGCAATAGAGCAATTCAAAACTGCAAAAGAAAATACAAGAAAGGTAATTCTGTTTTTTACTGATGGAGAACATAGATACCAAGAAGATCCTGACTCTTTTGAATGGGAAGAGATTAAAAATAAATGCCTTGAAGAAGGTATTGAAGTTTTTTGCATCGAAACTAATCAAGCTGAATCTAATTATAGATTAGATTTACTTGCAAGTGGTACAGGCGGTGAAGCTTTTTTTGTAAATCAAAAAAGTCAATTAAATACATTGTTTACTGATTTCTTTAGAGACCTATCAGATAGTAGGGTTGAAAAATGTTTTATTGAATATACTTCTTCAATTCCTTGTATTGATGGTAATACTCAAAGAGATGTTAAGGTTGATTTTGTGAAATATCCACAATATCCTAATTTGAGTGATACTGGGATACTAAATGTTCCTACGGATAAAACCAAAAACATTACCATCTCACAAAATAAATTCTACTTTTCGGAAACTGGAACTAAAGAGCATAAGGTCACTCTAACCGCTCAGAACGGTGACTTTAATATAAATGGTTTTACTATATTTCCTGATAATGGTAATTTCTCAATTTTGCCAGAAACTTTCATTGTTTCAGAGAATACTCCAGTTGAAGTTACTATAACCTATGACGATCAGTACGACTTTGATTCTGAAACATATACATTTAATTTTAGTTCTTTAGAATGCAACACCCCAGATTTAGAGTTAGTAGCTTCTTGTAATGCTGTTACAACAGAACTTAATGTAGACTTAGGAGAAGTTCCTACTAGTATATCAAATTCCAGATTCATTAATATAAAAAATCAAATAAATGAAACAATCACTGGAAATTTGACATTAACTAATGATGCAAATAACTTTTTAAGTCTTGTAAGCAATAACACTCTAACACTAGGACCGCTTGAAGAAAAGCAAATAGAAGTTTCTTACAATCCAACATCTGATGTTGATTTCAATGGTAGCTTAGAGTACAATTTTAATAGTGATTGTGGACCGTTATCAATCGAAATATTAGGAAAAGGAATAAGTGGCTCTCTTGCTATCTCGCAATTTGATTTTGGTAAGGTAAGATGGGGTATAAATGAACAAACAACCTTAATAGTTACAAATACTGGTCAAGCAAATATTTCACTTACCGGGATTGACTTTTCTCAATCTAATATTGATAATTATGAAATAATATCAGATTTATCGGTGCTTCTTCCTATTGATTTAGCTCCTAATGATCAATTAGAATTTGATGTTAGATTTACTCCGAACGATAAATTATTATTCAGACAAGGTATAATTTTAACCAAACAAGATGGTACAAATGATACTTTTGAGAACATTCTTGTTGGTGAAGGAACATTACCAAGTATTGAAGCTAATAATTTGGTATTTGATACTCAAACGGTTCAAACTACAGAAACAAAACAAATAACAATTTCTAATTCTGATTCTAACGAAGATCTAATTATTAATACTGTCAGAATAAAAGCTGGTTCGGACACTGAAAACAATTTTAATATCCCCAATCCACCTTCTAACATAAATATTCCTTCGGGTTCTTCTATATCTTTTGATGTTGAATTTGCACCTCAAATTAATGGAACTAAAAGTTCTATAATTGAAATAATTAATAATATTGAGATTGGCGATGTTTCTGTTGATGAAATTTACGAAGTAACAATTGAAGGTGAATTAAACGCTCCAATTGAAAGACAAGATATTATAGTGAACGATTTAGATTTTGAAAGTGTCTCGATTTGCAATTCAAAAATCTTGACCATACCAATTACAAATCCTAATGATCTTGATATTAATGCAACTTTTGTTCTTGATGACCCAAACAATTCATTTTCTTTGAATGAACAATCAAAAGTATTACTAGGTAATAATGCTGATAATACTTTAGTAATCGAATTTAATTCTACAATAGAGGGAGTTTCAACAGGAACATTAATGATTTATGATGGTACAGAATTAATTGGAGAAGTTACATTATCAGGGAATGGAATCAAACTAGATTTACCCATTAGTATTACTCCATTGAATGAATCCTACTATGGAATTAATAATCAAATTGAATTTAGTTTTAATTTAAATTTACCAAATGATAATTTTATCTGGACACAAACAATTAATCAGGACTTTAATTTCTATATCAGATATAATTCTAAACAACTTTATTTGGATCCTAATGTTGCTCCTATTATCAACCAAGGTACATTAAATGCAAGTTTAGAAATAACACAACTCAATGATATGGAATCAGTCGCAAAAATAATTGTAAATACTACTGAGATAGTAGATAATGTCAATATCAACATAGATTTCCAAACTTTATTACATAATGAAGATAAAACTAATATTACAATTTCAGCCGATCCAATGACTTGTTTTGATTTAACTGAAGATCAAATTGAAGTAACAGTAGATGGATGTTTCAATGATTTTGCAGGAGTTAATGCCGATGGAAATTATTCGTTAAAAGAAATTTCACCAAACCCAGTAACTACATCTTTTAAACTAGATTATTCTATTGCAATTGATTCAAGAACTCAAATTGAATTAGTCGATAGTTATGGAAATATTGAAGTATTAGTTGACTCCCACTTGCCAAAAGGTGAATATATTCTAGATGTATCAACACAAAATTTACGCTCAGGATCATATTTTATTAGAATAAAATCCTTAAATTGGACAGATACCAAACAGATTTTAATTGTCAAATAATAGATAAATGAATAGAATAGAATTAGTTGAAGCATTAATTAAACAAAAAAACTATAACAATTATTTAGAAATCGGGGTAAAAGGTGGAGAATCCTTTTACCCTGTTGTTTGTAAAAACAAGGTGGCTGTTGATCCAAATTTCGCAATACCTTTCTACAGAAAACTAATTTGGACTTCAAAAAATCCAACCAATAAAAATAATATTTTAATTGAAAAAACTTCCGACGATTTTTTTGAGCAAGATGCCCCATCAATCTACAAAAATACAGATTTAGATATTTCCTTTGTTGATGGTATGCATTCTTTTGAGGCAGCTCTTTTAGATGTTCTAAACTCATTAAAATATTTATCAAATGGTGGAATCATTGTAATGCATGATTGCATGCCAGTTCATAAAGCCGCCGAAACTCCAATAGATGATTTTATTAATGAAAAAAATATGTTTAAAGCTATGAAAAAAGTTATTCCTGGATGGACTGGAGAATGGAACGGTGATGTTTGGAAAGCAGTTTATTATTTAAGGGTAAACCATAGTGACTTGTTAGATTCATTTGTTTTCGATTCAGACTTTGGACTTGGTATTGTAAAACCTAAATCTGATGGCAAATTAAATTTAGATATAAATCAAGAATCATTTAACAAAATTAGAAAAATGACTTATGACGATTTAATAAAAGATCCCGAAAATATTATTGGTTTAACTAAACCAAGTAAGATGAACCAATACGTAAAAAGTTTATAATAATAATGAAACAGATTAACTTTTACATCGGAGCATTTTTTATAACAGCTGGTTTTTTATGGCTGAACTATTATTTTGATATTATAAATATTCATACAGGTGATATTTATAAATACTGGCCCATTTTCCTGGTAATATTAGGCTTAAGCCTTTTGAACCTACCCAAATTTTTCAAATCAGCATTTTCTTTCTTAGCTGGAGTATTAACGTCTTTATTAATTTACTCAGCCATGATTTATTTTATTGGTCTCAATAAATATGAGAAGGAAAAACTTGAAAAAGAAGTCGAAAATTATTTTGATAATAAAAAAGCTACGTAACTTTACTTGACTTTTACATTTTTTTTCACTATCATAAAATTATATTATAAAAAACGTAATCTATAATAATGGAAAAAATTAAGTCAATCGATAAACTCATTTATATTTTAGAAAATTGTGAATCTTCAGATTTTCACAAAATACCTAGGAGTATAGACATTCCAGTTGAAAGCTTTAATGAGTTTGCACATTTTTCAGATCAGTTCTACACTAGAAACTGCATAGCAAAAAATACAGATTTTGAATTACTCCTTTTATGCTGGAATCCTGGTCAAAAAACTCCAATTCATTGCCATGACTCACAAGAGTGCTGGGTTATGATGATTGATGGGGAATTGGAAGAAGATAAATATTCTTTTGAGGAAAACGCATCTTTACCAAAAAAAATAAATCAATCCCAACTTTACGGAAGTCAAATATCTTTCATGTCTGATGACTTGGGCTACCACTTGCTTGGCAACATAAAAAGTAAAAAAGCTATGAGCTTGCACTTATATGTTAACCCAATTAACAAATGCAGTACCCTTTGCCCTGATACAGGTGAGATTAAGTGGATTGAAACTAGCTATCACTCTTATAAGGGTGAGCTGGTAAATAATTAAGGTTATGGTTTAATTAACATTGTTTTCACAATTTTATCATTTTCGATTACATAAATAAAAACTATTTCAATTTTTTTATCAGATCCATATCTACCTGTTATTTCTTCATGGTCTATAACTTTATTTCCAACAATTGTTCTGTTTAGTATCTTTGAATGTAAATTGGGAGATTTATCAAAAAGTCGCTTATATACTTTTTTAGCTTCTACCTTTCCATTTGCTGTTAAACTGCAATCAAAAGAATACATTTGAACATTATCAGAGAACAGACCCATAAACTCTTCAAATTTATGGTTATTATAGGCTTTCATACTAAGGTTTACAATTTCTTCAGGAGTTTTTGCAAATGAAGAAATTGTAAAAAATAAGATTAATAATATTTTCATTTTACTCCACATTAATAAATTCGTCTTAAATGTACTTCTATCTAATAAATATCGGTAAACAAATAGCCTATACCCTTAAATTTCAGTTGAAAATGATATGGCAATTGTTGTGTATACTATTATTATTTTTAATTAATTGCATACATCATCTACATTTGTAAGATAAACGAAGAAAATAAGCAATGAAAAAAGGTCTAAAAAAATAAATCATTCTTCATTTTTTGAAAGACTTTTTTAACAAACAGTTTCAGATGAATTTAGTTTGATTATTGATTCTCCTTTTCTAGTTGTTTCTCATGCTCTAAGTCGAATGTTGGCATTTTATCTAAACCATTGCCTTCTAGGAGATAAAAGTCCATCCAACGCATCAAACGTTTACCATAATCAAGCTGTGCTGCAGATTTACGGTTACCATGAGGTTCATCGGGATATAATACTAATCGAACAGGTGTTTCAGTACGAGTTTTTATATACCTATAAAGCTCCATAGATTGACTTGGGTGAACTCGTGTATCATTTTTACCATGCATTATTAACAGAGGAGTTTTAGCTTTGTCAGTATGATAAATAGGACTACGTTCTAGCATCCATTCCCATTTATCCCACGGGTAGTTTCGTGCGTGTACATTATACATTTCCATTGGAATATCTGTAGTACCAAATTTAGATAACTGATTGGATATACCTACAAACATTACGCTAGCAGCAAAGTGCTCACTAAGAGCAGTAGCAGCCCATGCTGAAGCATAACCACCGTAAGATGCACCTGTAATTCCTACTCTATCTTTATCAATTAGGCCAATTTTATTAAAATGAGTTATGGCATCCACTAGGTCGTTGAATTCTGCACCTGCATAATCTGCTTGACCCATCTTACTAAATTCAACACCTCGACCAGTACTACCTCGATAATTTGGAAGAAATAATACATAATCTTTACTAGCTGCATATTTTATTGGGGTTGAATATCTATCCTTCCATTCATTTGAAATATGAGATTCTGGGCCTCCATGTACCATAATAATCATTGGGTAACGTTTACCTTCTTCATAATTATTAGGATATATCAATACACCTCCAATTTTCTGACCATCCCGAGCATTGTAAGTAACAGAAATTTGTTTAGGGAATTCAATATCAGAAAGATTATTTGTTGTTGTAAGTCGCTTAACTGAGCCATTAGAAATCTGTACAAGTTCACGAGGATAAGTAGAATTGCTTGAAGTACTAACAATATTGTTTCCACTTTTATCAATCGAAAGTCCTCTTACTACAGCAAGATCTCTTTTCAGTAATAACTTCACTTGACCATTATTTGTATTTATTTCACCCACTTCACTAGTCATGTTAACCTGAGCAATATATACTAAATTGTTATCATCAGTCCAGCCAATACTACTCACATGACCCTTATAATCTTTTAGGAACTCTGTTAAATTTCCATTCATAGAATTTCCTACAAAAAGACGACCTGCAGATGGATCATTTTTGTCCTCAGCACCAATTAAAGCAATCTGCTTTCCATCTGGAGACCAGCTTGCCATACCTAACTTACCCTCAGTTTTGAATGATATTTTCAATTGCCCTTTTAGATCATAAATCTGATATTGTGACCTTGTGTAGCTATCATCAATCATTGGAGTTGGAGTTGTTCTTGTCAAAATTTGATCATTTACTGGACTAAACTTCACAGATAGAAGGTTATCATTTATATTTACTAATTCTGCTTCTGAGTCATCTGTATTTAAGTCTACTTTATATAAATGATTGAATTTATTTGACTCCTCATAAATTTCTGCTTTGAAGCCTTTTTTCTTTAGTGACTCTTCATGTTTTGGAGCGGGAGCTTTAGCAATATATACCAAGGTGTGACCCTTTTTATTTATGCTGTAAGAACTAATATTGGTTTCATTACTAACAAGCTTTACAGATTCTCCACCATCAACAGGGATTCTATAAATACTTGTGTATTTATCTTCATTACGCTTTGCTGTGTAATAAATGTATTTTCCTTTTGGACCCCAGCTGATGTTTGATATTCTTACATTGCCAGTTATAAAGGGACGAGAATTCCCATTCAAGTCTGTTACATGTAATTCTATGAAATGACTGCCATCTTGATCAAGATACGGAGTTCTTGGATTTACTAGTGTGTAGGCAACATGATTTGCATCTGGTGAAATTTCAACTTGGCTTACATAGTTAAGCGTAACGGTTTCTTCAAGAGTAAGTGTTCTGGCACTTGTTTGCCAAGGGATTGAAATTAAAGCCACAAATAGGGCAATTAACCCTTTGCTAAAGTAATTCATTTTTGTTCCTTAATAGTTTAATTGAAATGTTTCTGCTTGATCCAAATTGATCAATATTATTGTGTAAATATTCTAAGACTTAAGCCTTTTCAAATTTACCTTTGATTTTATGCTCCAACTTTTGAAGTGGTATTAGGATTAAGGCGAAGCCAATATTGATCAGCAGCTTATATATTGGCACATTTTGAGTCCATTCATCTACCCAAGGCTCAGTTAAAACAAGTACAAATTCATACAAAAGAAGGAAAGCAATAAATGTAAGAGTATCGATTGCTCCAAAGCTTACATTTCGCCTCAGAAAGTAGAATATCACACCGAATATTAATACCGTTACTACTGATATTATAGAATATTGAACTTGATTTCTTCTATCAATTTCTTCTTGTTCTTTTCTGTAGGCTTCTTCTTCGGCGTATTCCGTTTCCAGTTGCTCCCTTTGGGCTTCCAGCTTACCAATTTCTTTTGATTTTTCTTGGTTGAATGCAGCATTAATAGCAGTCATATATTTTTCTAAATAAAGAACACTGTTCTTGTAATCTCCCAAGGCCTTGTAGGAAGTATAAATTGTTTTATATACATCATCTTTCAATTCCTCTAGATCATTTTTTTCAGCTATATCAAGTGATTCCATTGAATATTTTAAAGCATTTTGATAAAAACTATTTTTTTTAGTATTACCTAGTGATTCCATTTCATTAGCCCTATTTAAATAATCATCACCAATCATTCTTAAGGTGTATGCTACTTGGCGTGTATGGCCAATTTCTTTGTTGATTAGTAGACCTCTCTTTAAATAGTCTGAAGATTTATCAAATTTATTTAACTTACTGTAAAGTGATCCTAGGTTAATTAAAGCATTTCCTATTCCAGATTTATCACCTATTTCATTATAAATCTTTAATGATTTTTCTCTATATTCAATTTTAGAAGGAATGTCCTCAAGAAGATCGCCAATACTGCCAAGGCTACTTGCAGTAAAATATTTATCTCCAAATTCTTTACTTAGTTTCAAAATTCGTTTGTAGTATTCCAATGCTTTATCATTCTCATCTTGAGTACTATAAACATTAGCAATTCCTTGTAGGTTATGCATTAGAAAAGTTTTGTTTCCTCCAGGCTCTTCATTCATTTTCATTGCTTTGAGATAATGCTTTAAAGCTTCTGGGTAGTTTGCTTGCAGAAAATGAACAATTCCAATATTATTAATCTGTCCAGAAATATTCTCTCCTAATTCTTCATTAACCTTCATTGATTTAGTGAAGTATTTGATTGCTTCAGGATAATTTGCTTCATTTTTATATACAATACCAATAACATTGTAGTTTCTAGCTAATAGGGATTTATCTCCTTCAGGTTTTTGATTGAGTTTTACTGCTTTTTTAAGGCTTTCTAAAGCTTTTGGATAATTGGAATTGTAAAGGTACATAATTCCTAAAGTCCCTAATGGCTTCTCAATATTAATTCCCAACTCTTTATATATTTCTATCCTTTTTTCAATATAATGTGCAGCCATTTGATAGTCTGAAACTTTTCTATAAAGATTATCAAGAATCCTATAAGAATTAGCTTCGCCTTTTTTCCAATCAATTTCTTTAGCAAGTTCTACACCTTCTAGACCAAATTCAATTCCTTGTGCGGGGTCAATTTTAATAAATTCATTAGAAAGCTTTTGAAATAGGATAACCTGATTAGAATCTTTAATTGCATTTGGTAATTCAGCTAAGAGGGAATCAATTTTTGCTTGCCCAGATAATCCTTCAGCAATTAGGAAAGGCGTAATAAGAATTAAGAATGAGAGGATTAGTATTAGTTTTTTCATGGTTTAAGGTAATTGGTGTTTGATACATCATAATATAAAAAAAATCCAAATATAAAAAAAATCCAAGCTTTTGGGTTGGATTTCGGTGATTTGTTAAATGGGTTTCGTTGTGCTCCTTTGGAGGCTGAGGCTTTCGATTAGTAAAGCCGAACGTTCAAGTGACTGAGGAGGATAGTCCACCACTGTCAAACGCTAAAAACAGTTTGTACTACAATCAAAAAACTAAAAATGATTTCATCCGATGGCTTAAAGCACATCGAATGAATTTTATTTGGACTGGATTCTTCACTTAAAAACTAGGTTTTTAAGCTCTGAATAACTAAGCGATAATTGTCATTGTGATTGGCTATTAATAATTACTTTTTATCAAATTTACCTTTGATTTTATGTTCCAGCTTTTGAAGTGGTATTAGGATTAAGGCGAAGCCAATATTGATCAGTAGCTTATATATTGGCACATTATGAGTCCATTCATCTACCCAAGGCTCAGTTAAAACAAGTACAAATTCATACAAAAGAAGGAAAGCAATAAATGTAAGAGTATCGATTGCTCCAAAGCTGACATTTCGCCTTATAAAGTAGAATATCACACCGAAAATTAATACTGTTACTACTGATATTATTGAATATTGAACTTGGTTCCTTCTATCAATTTCTTCTTGTTCTTTTCGGATGGCTTCTTCTTCGGCGTAGTCGGCTTCCAGTTGCTCCCTTTGGGCTTCCATCTTACCAATTTCTTTTGATTTTTCTTCATTAAATACTGAATCTTGAAGTAATTTATGTTCTACATGAGCTTCATACGCCTTTTTATAATTACCTTTGAGTTTATATGCAAATGCTAACTTATTTAAATTATCACTTCTAAATTTCAACTCACCAATTTCTTTATATATTTCAATTGATTTAAGGCTATACTTAATTGCATTATTCAGATTTATATCTTTATTTAGACTAACATAATCATTTAATTCATTTGGACTGATTTTTACGCTATCTTGAGAGAGGTAAAGATACAACAAACCCATAGATCCAAGATTTCTTGCTACACCATTTTTATTACCTAATTCTTTATAAATCTTCAATGCTTTTTCAAAATATTCTATTGCTTTTGGATAATCAGATTGATCCCTATAGACATTTCCTATATTTCCAAGATACAATGCAACTCCATTCTTATCTCTTAGCTCTTTTTTAATCTTTAATGCTTTTCCAAAATACTCTAACGCTTTTAGATAATCAGATTGATTCCCATAGATATTTCCTATATTTCCAAGAGATTTTGCTATATAATTTTCATTTCCAAGTTCTTCATTAATCTTTAATGATTTTCCATGATACTCTAATGCTTTTGGATAATCTGATTGATTCTCATAAATAATTCCTATATTTCCAAGATTACCTGCAATTCCTATATTATTTCCAAGTTCTTCATTAATCTTTAATGCTTTTCCTTGATACTCTAATGCTTTTGGATAATCTGATTGTCTTTGATAAATAATTCCCATATTCGCAAGATTACTAGCAGCATAATTTTTGTTACCTACTTCTTTATTAATCTTTAATGCTTTTCTATAATATTCTAATGCTTTTGAATAATCAGATTGATTCTGATAAATAATTCCTATATTCCCAAAATCTCTAGCAATTCCTCTTTTATTTCCTAATTCTTCATTAATCTTTATTGATTTCCCATAATATTCTAATGCTTTTTGATATTCTGACTTAGACCATTGATTTACTGCCAAGCTGCTATAAGAATTAGCTTCACCTTCTTTCCACTTGATATCTGTGGCTAGTTCGACTCCTTCTAATCCATATTCAATACCTTTATCTGGGTTTATAGAATAATATGTAAATGATAAATCAGCAAGTAAATTCACATGATTAGTATCACCTTTTGCATTAGGGAGTTCAGCTAAAAGTGAATCAATTCTTGCTTGCCCAGAAAATCCTTCAGCAATTACAAAAGGCGTATTAAGAATAAAAATAGCAACTCGGGCAATAATATTCGTTCGATTAGTGACTCAAAATATCAGCCACGTAATTTGGATTTGGGGGTTGAAACTTATTCCACGGTGAGTGAGCGGGAAATACCCGATGACCCGCACGGGGCAAGGGATAATGACATTTATTTGGTAGTGGATATTAAATATAAATCGGCTAACCTTTGGCAATCTACATATTCTGAAACGCAACAGATGTTATTCGATTTGATATGTAATAAGTATGATGAAGGCATGAGCTATAATGCTATAGCAGATTGGCTAAATGCTAAAGGATACAAGACCCCTAGAGGTAACAAATTTATGGGTACTCATACACACAGTATACGTACTAAAAAGCTGAAGTCCATAGAGCGATTCTCACGAACTTTTAAACCAGAGATAACAGATATTGCTGTCCAAGTATTGTAAGCGGATGTGGTCTATTTATGAGGCTAATAAGAATAGTATAATGGCTACTGTGGAAGCCTCTGGAATCTTAGCCATCCCTTCCATCTCAGCACATTCCGCATTATAATCTCGGAATGGTTCTGCCATCTAAAAAGCTCTACATTCCCACACCACTGGCATCCCCTTCAATTTAGGCATCTACTAAATAGTGCTTCCTTACCTTCAATACTAAATTCGTACTAATACCCAATCTACTTGCTATATCTCTTACACTCTTCCCCTTATCTAGTAAAGAGATGACATTCTTACTTTTAGGTTTAGATAGGAATTGTTTAATGGTTTCATTACTACCTTTTTCACGCCCTAACTTTCCTCCATTCTTTAGGTAGGCATCACGTCCCATTTTTGTTCTAATCTTTAAATTCTCTAGTTCCATCTCATATAATGAACTCATCACACTGGTTATCAACTTCCAGATGGGATTGATTTTACCATCCACCATAGATTGAATACCCATACTCTTAATAAATATATTTACCTGATACCTACCAAACCATGCAAGTGTATTAATACTATCCACTGTATCACGCCCTAGGTCACGTAACTCTTCTATAACGAGTTCTTTTACTTGATTCGACTCTACTAATGGTATTATCTTCTTAGCTTCTGTACGTTCTTTAAATGGCTTCGTACCGCTAACTCCTTTGTCAAAATAAATAGCATCATACGAATCATCATCCATGTCATATCTTCTTGGATTTTGTAAGGAAGTGCTTTGTCTTTGATATTTAATTCTCATGTTAAAGTTCCTATTAAGTGTCTCGATTCTTATCTGAGAATAAATATAAGACAATATCCCGACAAATACAAGTAAATGTAGTAGTGGTACGGGATTACAGGTGCCGCCATTTATATTTTAATTAAAAATGCGGCGGGTATGATGTGGTAATCTGGCATAAATTAGATAGTTGGTACAGCTCGTTAAAATGTTTAATTGATAGCTAGTGTACCATATCTACTCAAACAGCCATTCTCGTGACTATGGCATCATCTGGCATACCCAGCAACCCTCTAGCATCATCTAGCACTCTACTACAGCTCTTATACCTTCTCCATCTCCAATACTCCA
>JAONBD010000014.1 GCA_028376765.1 Candidatus Kapaibacterium sp. | reverse complement strand
TTAAACTTTATTTAGATTAGTTTGTCTTATATAATGAATTTAGGAAGTGAGAAAATTAATAATCACAAATATAGGAGTTCATTAAAATGAACAGAATATCACAAAATGTAGCAATTCTATTGCTAGTATCGCTTTTGGGTCTAGTTTCCTGCGATAATTTAGGAAAAAATGGAACCGAACCATCTGGAGATACAGATCTTAGCGAAGCTGTATTCACATCACTATCAGAGTTTGATAATATTCAAATAGATGGTGGAACCTTTGAATCAGAATTTGATTCGCAGGAGATTTATGGCTATGAGGAAAAAGTTGGACCAGCAAGAAAAAAATATGGAAAGAAAGGATTCCGTGGTGGCAAGAAAAAAGACGTAAAACGTGAAGACAGGCGTGGAGGCTTAAGTCAGTTAGATTTAAGCGATGAGCAAAAAGAGCAATTGAAGGCCTTTGTAATTGCTAGAAAAGAATGTAGCAAGTCTTATATGGAACAATTACGAGAAATTGATAATACCATTTTAGAACAATTTAATGGTCGCAGATCACTTTTAATTGAAGATTACAAAGCTGGGAATTTGAGCAAAGATGAGCTGTTAGATGCATTAAAAAGTTTGAGAGAGGAAATCCGAACTGCATTTGAAAATAGTACCGAAAGAGCTTCTTTAATTGATTCGATGAAAGAATGTAAACTTGTGTTTGAAGAAAACATAAAGTCGATTCTTAGCGATGAGCAATTAGCAATTTGGGAAACATTAACAACAGAAAAAGGTTAGTAATACACCTTCTTAATTAAAATTGAATTAGCTTGAATGTCAAAAGTCTCATATTATAAAATATATGAGACTTTTGCTTAATTTAGAAAATCAAAAAAAGAATTAGATTAAAAATTAGTGAATATCAGTTTTATTGATAAGTGCCGATATTAAATTGAATGGAATTATTAGATACTTATATTAACATAGAAGGATACCTAATCAATTGGGAATTGTCAATTATAGTTGGGTCATTTATGGTGTATTTTATTTACTGGATTACCTCGCTTACGGGCTTCCATAAAAAAGCTAATTCATTTTTTGAGCATTATTTTAGATTGATTTTAATTGTACCGTTTTGGCTATTGTTAATAGTTTATACATTTGATATAACAGTTCCTAATATAGCTCTAGAATACATTACTCCGACCATTGAAAAAAAAGTAGAAATCGAAAATAATTTAGATTCTAAATCTGAATTTAGTTTTTTTCTGAAACATAAGGATAGCAACAATTGGCGACATATCAACGATGGGCTGGGTTTATTTTCTATGGATATGTTTTATGTTGAAGCTAATGCTAACAAAGAAGCTAGGATATTAATTGATACTAGTAAATATGATAGTTTTTTAATTAGTTATTACCCTTCAAATTCTGATTTGCAGTATGGGCTAAAACTAAGAGCTAATGATGTACCTGTAAAGATTTTTACGAAGGAATTACAAGACGAAGTATTATTGGATTTTGAAAAAGATTTCGAAACTGAAATTAAAAAAGGTGTTGTATTTCTATTGGCAATATTTTTCCTATGGTACCACTACGGATTATTAGTCCGTAGAGTACACAGGAGAATTTTTATGATTGTTGGTTTACTATTTAGTCTATATTGTGGTTTCAATGTTTATTTGATGTTAAGAGTTATATTTTTGAAGGATTTCTTCGGGGTATAGCCTTAAAATATCATCAAAAGATTCTCTTTTTCTAATAAGAATTGGTTTACCATTTTCAATGAGTACTTCAGCCGGTCTTGTTCGATTATTGTAAACCGATGACATAACAAATCCGTAAGCACCAGTATCTTTGAAAGTTACTAAATCGCCAATATCCATTTTAGGCAATCTTATGTTCTTAGCAAAGATGTCAGAATTTTCACAAATCTGACCACAGATATTTACGTTCTCAAAATCTGAATTTTTTCCATAGACTTCCATTCTGTGGAAAGCTCCGTAAAGACTTTGCCGTACTAGAGTGCCCATACCGGCATCAAGTCCGATAAACTTTTTATAACCATTTTTGATACCAGTAACTTTAGCTATTAGGTATCCAGCATCTGCAGCTAGGTATCTTCCAGGTTCAAGTAGTAGTTGTGGCAAACCGAAGTCGTAACTTTGACATCGTTCTTTGATAATTTTAGCAATTAATTTTGCCATTAAATCAACATTAAGAGGGTCTTCATCATCTCTGTAGGGGATACCTTGACCTCCACCAATGTCAATAAATTCTGGTTTTATTCCTAGTTCAGGGAAAATGTCACCTGCAATGATAAGTAGTTTATCCACTACTTCGGCGAAGTAGTAAGGTTCAAGGTTGTTAGAACCAGTCATCATGTGAATGCCAAACCTTTTAACACCTGCATCAAGCGCCATTTTGTATGCCTCGGCTGCCTTTTCGTAGGGGATACCAAATTTCGCATCAGAGCCAGCTGTTGTAATACCTTCGAAGCCACCACGACCTATTCCTGGATTTATTCGGAACGAAATTCTTTCTGGCACACCAAATTTTAATATTCTTTCTAGTGAAGTAATATCGTCAAGATTTAGCTTTATACCTTTAATAGAGCTTACATATTCTAGATCTTCGTAGCTTTCATAGTTCCCTGTATAAAGAATATCTTCCCGATCAAAACCTGCCATAAGAGCTAATCTAAGCTCGGTAGGTGATGAACAATCTGCTCCAGAGCCATTTCTTCTGAAAATATCTAATATAGATAGATTACTGTTTGCTTTCACAGAAAAGTGAATGTTATTGTTTGGGTAATGATCAGTGAGAGCCGTTTTTAACCTTTTATAGTTGGCTTCAATTCTATCTGAATCATAAACATAAAGTGGTGATCCAAATTGATTAGTTAGATCTTTAATATCAAGATTATTAATTTTTTCCATTTTCTATCCTTTCAAATATGTTAGGGTATTCTAGATTATCAAAAAATTCTTTGTGGAGCAAATCAAGACTTCGCTCAAGATCACCTTGGTGAACAACAATTGAAATGTTTACTTCGGAAGCACCAATGCTGACCATTTTAATATTTACATCTTTTAGAACTCCAAAAAAGCGAGATGCTATACCGGCAGTTTCTTTAATCCCATCACCAATAGCCGATATTATTGAATGGTTTGTATGTACAGTGACATTTGAAAATTTTTCTAGCTCACCTATAATGTACCCCAAATTTTTATCGGAATCAATTGTGAGTGAAAGGCTAACTTCTGAAGTCGCAATTAAATCAACTGGGGTTTTATAATTTTTAAATATTTCAAATACATTATTTAAAAAGCCATGAGCTCCTAGCATCCTATTAGATTTAATATTAATAACAATAATATCATCCCAGTAGGAGAATGCTTTGATTATTTTTGTGTTTGTATCTGAATCCTGAATCCAAGTTCCCTTCAAATTGGGGTTAAAAGTATTTTTTACAATTACTGGAATCTTTGCCTTGATAGCAGGACCAATTGTTTTAGGGTGGAGAACCTTAGCTCCAAAGTATGCAAGTTCAGCTGCCTCATCATAAGAAAGTTGTAATATTCTGAGAGCATTCTTATTTAATTTTGGATCGATACTCATAATACCATCAACATCAGTCCAAATTTCTAATTTTTCTGCTTCAGATGCCCATGCCATAACTGATGCCGAAAAATCTGAACCTCCTCTCCCAATTGTTGTAGTTCTGCCTTTCTCGTCAGATGCAATGAAGCCTCCCATTATAATGACATCAGAACTTTTAAAGGAGTCTTTTAATTTATTATTTATATGATATTTAGATTGTTCAAGATTTACCTCTGCATTAGTAAATTCAGAATCGGTTTTAATAATTTCTCTGGAATCAATAAAGCTTGCTTTAACATTTTCTGAAAGTAAATATTGATAAACTATCTTAGAGGATAGCAGTTCACCACAAGAAAGTATTACATCTTTTTGGTTATTTGTAAGATCAATTTTGTTGTTCACAGATTCAATAATATTTTTTAGAACATGTATAATCTTATCTAAATATTCAATAGTATCATCTTTAATCCCTAATTCGCTAATCAATTCAAAATGATATTTATATATAGTTTTTAGATCATTATTCGCAAAAATAATGTCGTTATGTTCCAAATTTTCTAGTAATGAAACCAACCTATTAGTTGTTTTTGCAACAGCAGAAACAACAACAATAACTTTTTCATCATTGAAACTTACAATTTCTTTTACTTTTTTTATCATTTCGGCAGTACCAACTGAAGTTCCACCAAATTTTTTTACCGTCATATTCGTTACACCAATTATTATTACAAAATTAAGAAAATAGTATGGAATTCAATATTTTAGATATTGGTTTATTTGATTATCAAAAAGCATGGGACTTGCAAAAAGAAATAGCAACTTCTGTTCAAAAACAACAAAAGGATAGTACGCTTATTATTTGTGAACATCCCACAGTTATAACTATAGGCAAAAATGGTTCTGAAGAAAACCTAACTAAATCAGAAGAATTTTATAATAACAATAATATTCAAGTTATTTTTAATAATCGAGGAGGAGATGTTACTCTGCACAACCCAGGGCAACTTGTAGTTTATCCTATCTTCGATTTAAATAAGTCTAAGCCAGACCTGCACTGGTTTTTAAGGACACTTGAGCAAATTGTTATTGATACAGTAGCAGAATTTGATATAAAATCTGGACGATTTGATTCATACACGGGCGTTTGGCTAGAGGAGCAAAGAAAAATTTGTGCTATGGGCTTGCATTGTTCCAGATGGGTTACTTCACACGGTCTCGCTTTAAATGTAAATAATGATTTGAGTGAATTTGAATTTATAATTCCTTGTGGTATAAAGGAGAAAGAAGTAACTTCAATATCAAAGGAAATTGGCACACAAGTTGATATGTTACAATTGAAAAACAAGATTATTAAAAACTTCAAAAAATATTTTAATTAATTCTTGCATTTTAAAAAAAAAGCACATATTTTTGAAATCCTTAATTAATAGGAATCAGCGGGAGTAGCTCAGCGGTAGAGCACAACCTTGCCAAGGTTGGGGTCGCGAGTTCAAATCTCGTCTCCCGCTCGAGACGACGAAAGTCGTTCTTCCTCTTTATGCTGCATGCCTTACTGACATGTCCCCCCGTTAGTAAGGCATTTTTTTTTGTAACTTTTTTATCGCATAAGAGTTATTTACAATATAGAATAATAGAAAGGATAGCTTATTACATAACATTTACTTATTTTGAAAAACAATAATAGCATTGACTAAATGTCGATAATCTTAATATTTCTTATAGGTAATTTATGTTAAAAATTCTTTTAATTCTAAGTATTCTAACCATTAGCTTAAATGCTAACAATGGTGTAGAAATCATTTCATCAGGCCCAGAAGAATTAATAATATCCTTTAGTCCTAGCCTTAAAGGTTTCGATAAAATTAAGACTGTAGAAAATAACATTAGTTATTATCCAAAATTCTCTGGAGCAATACCAATGGGTGATGTTGCAGGTGAGCCTTACCATTTTGCTGTGCCTGTTCTAGTAAGCGTACCATCAGAAAATGGATATTCAATTGAAATTATTTCTACACCAGATTATCAATTGGTGGATAATCTGCTACCACCAGTTCCACAGGAAGATAATTTATATCAATCGGATGTAGTTTATAAAACATCTGAAAATTACTTTAACGCACCCCAACCTCCTATATTTAGCTCAGAGTATTTAGGTGTTTCGGCTGGTCAGCCTGTTTTAAAGCTAAATTTATTAGCTGCTTTTTTTAATTCAGCGAAGCAAAAAACATCAATAACAGAGCGATTAATACTAAAAATAAAATTTGATGTAAGCAAGGCAAACTCTAATATCACTCAAAATGATTTCCACAATACTATTAATAGCGAGGTAATTGCTAATTGGGAGTCTTTAACAAAAAATAAAAAATCGCAAAATCAACTTCAAACTATTACAAATGTTTCTTCTGGCAATTGGCTTAAGGTTACAGTTGATAAAGAAAATCTGTATAAAATAACTAAAGAAAACCTTTCATCTATGGGTTTCGATTTAACAAGCGATGATGCTAAATCTTTAAAGCTATTCGGTTATGGCGGAATTCCAATGGACGAACATGTTGAAAACGATGATTGGGAATCCCTACCAGAAAATGAAATTGTAGTAAAAACAGATGCTAATGGCAATTTTATTGAAGCCATTTTTTATGCAAATGATGCAGTTGGTTTCAAACCTTCTCAAAAAGGTGCCGAAAATTATATTAATTGGTATTCTCAAAAAAATCATTACATACTTACTTGGGGAGGCCTGCCGGGTAAAAGAGCCTCCTATCAAAAATTTGATGGTGCAATTATCAATCAGCCCAGTATCTATAAACAACACTCATTGTACCATGAAGAAAAATTCAATTTAGATCCATCTGGTTCTGGTCGGCAAATGGTTGGAAACCTTATAAGTAGTGGTAAAAAATACGAACAGCAATTATATAACCTTGATAGAACTGGAGAAATTACTTACAGAGTTGCGATTGCTCATAAATCTTCTTCGAATGCTGTTGCTTATGTCAATGAAAACGGGACAGAAGTTGGAAACTTAAGGTTGCTAGATATTCCGACTGGAAGCTATATGTATGCTGATAGACCCAGTAAATATTTAACGGCTCCTGCATCGAATGTGGTAGGTAATAAGAGTGTAATTGATATTAATTATGTTGGTAACCCTACTGATAGCCCTTATATGGATTATATCGAAATACACTATCCTAGAGAATTTGTTGCGATTAATAATAGAATGAGCTTCTTTTCTGATTATGAATTGGAAGCTGGGACACAGTTTAATCTCTCTGGCTTTTCGGGTAATGAACTTTATGTTGTTAATGTTACCGATTCAAGAAACCCAGTTTTTCTTAATAACTATGGTTCTAACTCTAATCCAATTATAAAATTTAATGCAGATCAAGTAAATAAATTCTTTGTATCTAGTGATTTTAAATCACCCGTCTTGGAAAATATTAATTTTGCAAACTTACGTTCTGACCCTCTTAACACTGATGTAATAGTAATTACTGATAATGAACTTCTTAATTCTGCAAATAAATTTAAAGAATATCGTGAATCTAATAGCGATTTAAGTGTTTCAGTTGTTTCTACTCAATCAATATATAACGAGTTTGGTTGTGGTGTAAAAGACATTGCATCAATAAGAAACTTTTTAAAGTACTCTTATTTAACTTGGTCTAACACACCTAAATATGTTCTTTTTTGGGGTGATGCACATTCTGATAATAGAAACTTATCTATCAAAGATAAAATTTATGTGCCATTATATCATTCGGCAGATTCATTAAGAGAAATGTTTGCCACATCTACCACAGCTCATGATGATTTTTTTATTAGAGTTGATGGTGAGGATGATCTAATTGACATGATTTCTGGAAGAGTGCCTTTACATCCTACTAGCAAATTATCTGCGGACCAACTAGGTGAGTTATATGTAAAAAAAATTGAACAATATGAACATAACTCAAGTACAGGGAATTGGAGAAATAATATAACCCTTGTTGCTGATGATGGTCTTCAAGGAGATGGTTCAAACGATGGTAATGCTCATATAAAAGCTTCTGAGGATTTGACTGATGTTGATAACATGGAAAAATTTGTTCATAGCAAAGTGTACTTAATTGAATATCAAACAGAACTAACTTCTGATGGTAGAAGAAAACCAAATGCAAATAATGATATTTTAACAGCTATCAATGATAAAGGATCATTGATATTAAATTGGTCTGGACATGGCAATCCTTACGTTTGGGCTCATGAAAATGTATTTAATCAAAATGAATCACTTGATAAACTAAACAATGGTGATAAGTTATTTTTTGCTACTGCAGCAACTTGTTCCTTTGGTCAATTCGATAATTTTAATGGGACAATTGCTGCCGAAGAATTACTTTTCATGGAGAATTCGGGTGCTGTAGCCTTATTTGCAGCAACAAGGCTTGTTTATGCCATTCAGAATGGAACCATTAATGAATTATATTTCCAAGAGATATTAAAGCGTAATTCTGAAACTGGATTGTACCCAAGTGTTGGCGAGGCTTTGTTTAACGTAAAGCAGATTCTTAATAAAACTAATGATGAGAAATATCTAATTCTTGGTGACCCAACTATTAAGTTATTAATACCAGATTATCAAGTAGTTATTGACAGCTTTCCCGATACTGACTTACCAACTGACCCTGAATCACCAATGATTTTGAAAGGGTTATCAAAAGTAAAAGTTAAAGGCCATATTAATACTCCAAATGGTTCTTTTGATCCTAGTTTCAATGGGCAGTTAGAATTTAGTATTTTTGATGGAGACAGGTCTTATGAAATTGAAGAGTTAAAAAGATTTTACTTCTTTAACAAATATGGTGGTATTCTAAACAAAAGTACTACTGATGTTACTGATGGGAGCTTCGAAATAGATTTTATTATCCCTAAAGATATTAGTTTTTCTGAGAATTTAGGAAGAATGTTTGCTTATGCTAGCAGTAATGATTCTACCAAATTTGCTAAAGGTAATTTCAATAACTTTAGAATCTATGGAATTGATACTAATTCATTTAACGATGATATTGGACCAGAAATTAAGATTTATCTTGATTCTAGAAAATTTATTCAGGGAGATATTGTTAGTAGAAATCCACTTCTAATTATTGATTTGTTCGACAGCTTAGGGATAAATTCTACTGGTGTAGGAATTGGGCATAGGATTGAAGCATGGGTTAATGATTCACCAAATTCATTAGATATGACTAACAACTATACAACTTTAAATGGTAGTAACCAGCAAGGAACAAGTAATATACAGCTAAATAATTTACAACCAGGTCTGAATAAAGTAACGGTTAGAGCGTGGGATTTATTCAATAATTTTGAAACTGCAACTACATATTTTTATATACCAGATAATGCATCTGATATTAGAATCAGTGATATAAAAAATTATCCAAACCCATTTTCTGATAATACAACCATTCAAGTTAAGCATAATTTAGAACCAGGATTTGATTATTCCATAAATATTTATGATATTGAAGGTCATTTAGTTCGCACTTTTGATGGAAGAGATTTTTCTAGGCAAATTCTAGAAGTTTTTTGGGATGGAACAGCACAAAACGGTGAACCAATAATGAGTGGTTCATATTTAATTCAAGTAAATGTAAAAAGTATAAACGGCTACGAAAAAAATAACGCCGGAATAGTTAGTATAAAAGTTCAATAAAAATATTTTGTAAAAGAGGCTTTAATAATATGCAAAGAATAGGAATATTAATCATTTTGATTTTGTCGATCACTTTTGGTGCTAGAACAGTTTTAGCACAAGCGGGTGGTTCTGCTGTACCATTCTTACTAATAGCTCCAGATGCAAGAGCTAGTGGAATGGGTGAGACGGGAACAGCAATAGCAGATGATATTAATGCGATTTATTGGAATCCTGCTGGTCTTGGATTTCTAGATTATTTTGAGCCTGCTTATGGTTTCGATCCAGATGCTGAGCTTGAGCCTTATCGCCAAGTAGCACTTTCTTTCTCTCCGTGGTTACCACAGTTCAATGCAGATTTGTATTACAGTTATTTAACTGTAGGGCAGCATTTTGAAGATTTAGATGGTACCGTCGCATTTAATTTAATCTTAATGAACTTAGGAGAATTTACTGCAACAGATATAAATGGTAGAGAGGAAGGTAAGTTTAGATCAGTTGAGTTTAGTTTGGGACTAGCTTATGGGACTATAATAGCGGAAGATTTATCTGCTGGGTTTCAACTACGGTACATTCAATCTAACTTGACTCCAACGACAACTGCATCAGGTGATGCTGGAACTGGTGTCAGTGTTTCATTTGATTTAGGACTACTTTGGAAACCAATTGATTTTTCAATTTTTGAAGATAGACTATCATTAGGTTTTAACTTGCAGAACATTGGACCACAAATGACGTATGTAAGACAGGCGGATCCTCTTCCAACTCAATTAAGATTAGGTGCAGCTTATAGGGCTTATGAAGATGAATTTAGTGATTTAACTTTTGCATTTGACTTTGGAAAGTTACTAGTAAAAAGAGATTCATTGGGATCTGATCCGCTTCCTGTATCTTTATATACTGGTTGGGATAACCCTGGTGCTGAAATTTCAATTGGAGCTGAATATTGGTATCAACAAATAATTGCACTGAGAGCTGGATATTTTACTGAGCCTCAGGTAGCTGGTGACAGAAGATTTTATAATCTAGGTGCAGGAATAAAATATGATATATTCAAATTAGATTTTGGATATATTTTAACAATGGAAGCAAACCATCCATTAGCTAACACAATGAGATTCTCGTTACTAGTTGATTGGAGATAGCCCCTTAAGCAAATAAAAATAAAATTTAAGGCTCCAATAATAGGAGCCTTTTTATTATGAAAAATATATATTTAATATTAATAATACTATCTAGCTTGACTTTCTCTCAAGGATTTAATCCTTTTCAAAAGTCAAGTTCGACTTTCAGGTCAATCGAAAATAATGCTTTTGATTATGGTGAGCAACTTTTCTATGATGTTGGATATGGGTTTATTACTGCAGGTGAAGGTCATTTTAAAGTTATGGCAAAACCAAAAATTTTAAATGGCAGAAACACTTATGACATTAGATTTGCTGTGAAATCATTATCTAGCCTTAGGTGGTTATATAGAGTCCATGATAGGTACCAAACATTTGTTGATGAACAAGGTATATTCCCTTGGCAATATGAGCAACATATTAAAGAGGGTGGTTATAGAAGAGATGTCAAAACTTTTTTTAATCAAGAGAAAAACTTCGCAGTAACTGGCAAGGATACAACCCAAATACCCGAATATGTTCACGATGTTGTATCTGCATTGTATTACTTAAGAACTATGGATTTAAGTGAAGTTAAAAATGATTCTATTATTGAATTTAATCAATTTTTTAATGATTCAACTTATGTACTAGGTATCAAGATTATAAAAAGAGAGATAATTGAAGTTGATGCTGGGGAGTTTCATACAATACTAATTGAACCTTTAGTAGTTGAAGGTGGTTTATTTAAAAGCGAAGGCAGTATAAAAGTTTGGATAACAGATGATGAAAAAAAAATCCCAGTGAAAGTTGGTACAAAAGTATTGATAGGATTTGTTGGGGCAGAACTGAGAGATTATAAAGGAATAAAAGGAAAAATAAATGCAAAAATTGATTAGTATGATAATACTATTTGTAACTTTTAGTATTTCTACCTTGGCTATAAATAAAGATCAAGTACTTGAAAAAATTAAGTCAAAATTAGATAATTTTGAAATGATTCAATTAAATGTAGAAGCAGTTGGCTCTGGACTGACTGGGTCTATCAAAGCAGAAAAAGGTAACAAATATAAAATGATATTTGGAGATAGGCAGCTTGTATCAGATGGTAAATCTATCTGGAACTATTCTAAGCCAGATAATCAGGTTTTGATATCTAAATATCAAGAAAACTCAAATTCTGGAATTGAAACAGTATTTTTTGATATTGTTAATAATATGGAAGCAAAGTCCTTTAGTAAAATATTGAACTCTAAAAATGGTAATAGTTACAAACTTGTTTTAAAGGACAAGAGAAACACAGATCAGATAATATTAGAACTTGATGAAAATTATGAAATAAAACTATTAGAGATGTCCCAGTATAATGAAGTTTGGAAAATACTAAAACTAGACATCAGCAAAGAAAAATCAGATAGTGAATACAATTTTAATATCCCCGAAGATGCCGAAACTATTGATATGCGTTAGACAAGTTCAAGCGTAAAATTTTTTGGAATAAATAATCAAATTTAGAATTGGCACAAATAATGATTATTATGAATCTATGCGGTATTTAACTACATTATTGATAATATTAACCATTTCTTGTTCTAACTTGAAAACAAGAGGCTCAAAGCAATCTCCATCGGATAGAATGCAAAGCATAGGTTCTGAGTCTATTATATCAGAAGAAGAAGAAAATAATATTATATCAAAAGAAGACTTATTAGTAGATTCACTTGGTTTTGAAAAAGACTACATTGCTAGTTTATCTAAACGACAAATAAACTATTTATTAAATCAGTATGGATTTGACGAAAATAAAATTGAAGAACTAAATTCATCAATAAAAGGTACTAATCAAGGTCAAGAAAGATATAAGCAGATATATTACAGAGATAGATATACAGATAAAAAAGTAATAAACAAATCATACGAGCTTTATGGTGAGCAAATTAAAGGTGGTATGACCAAGTTTTTTGAAATTGCAATTGATTACTACGAAGCTGGAAATATTGAAAAATCAAAAGGTATTTTTTCATTTATGAAAGAATCACTTCTTGAAGACGACCCACTTTGGTACGAATCATCATATTACCTAGGTGAGTGTTTAGTCAACGAAAATAATTTTAAAGAATCATTAACAGTATTTTCTGAAATTCTCTCCAAAGAAGACATACCAGATTTTGTTAATGAAAGATCCCTAGTAAGAGCTGGTCAAATCCACTGCGTACTTGGTGAAGAATCTGAAGCGATAAAATATTTTTTAATGCTTAGAAAGTATTACCCAAGTTCCCAATACCTTGAAGTTGCTGATTGTAGCAATATTTAATAATCATTAAAGGTTTAAAAAAATTAGCCGATACTAACAGTAATTTAATACTGGTGAGTGCCACTAATTTTACATTGGGCGGTTTTCAAAGTAAGAAAAGTGCATTCCCAGTATTTATTTTATTATCTCGTATCTAATTGGGTAGTTAGATCTTTGATTCTTAAATTCAGTACCCTTTTTATTCTCATCAACATTAATAATTTCTCTAAATTTTTCAAAGTCTCCATCAATATCTCTAGTATTTTTTAATTCTTCAATCAATCTAGCATAATTGTCACTTGAAAGACTTTCTCTTGATTTTAGACCAAAATCAATTTTTACTTCATCTATATTAAGGTATTTTACAACTTCTTTGTAAATCATTTCAGTAGCATTTACCTTTCCATTTCTAGAGTGACCTGCGATATGGGGTGTAATAATATTAGCTCTATTAGCAAGGAAACTATTAAAATATGGTTCATTTTTCCAAACGTCAATTACTAATTTTATATTTTTATTTAGCTTCAGCAATATATCTTCATTGATAACTCCACCTCTTGATGAATGGATAATAAGTTTACCATTAAAATTTTTAAGATTTCCATTTAATAAATTATCAGTTTTGAAATTACCAGTTATTGTTAATGGAACGTGAGTTGTTATTATATCCGATTTTTCAATTAAATATTCTATGCTTTGTGATTTGACATAATTGGGAAAAGAATAGTTTTCATTTGCTTTTGGTGGATCGTTAATAATTATATCCATACCTATTAAAGAACAATACTTTGCAACTAAACTACCAATATTACCAAATCCAACAATTCCAATTGTTTTATTTTTAATGTTTCCTCTAAGCTGGTTAAAAATAGAATAAAGTACGTATTCGGCTACAGAATTTGCGTTGCAACCTTTAGCAATAAAGCAATGTATTCCCTTTGTTTTTAGATATTTAATATCTACATGATCCGAACCACTTGTTGCACTTGCATAAAATTGTACATTTGTCCCTTCAATCAAATCTTTATTGATTTTTTCTGTTGATCTTGAAAAAAGAAATTCCGCATTGGATTCAATTAGAAATTGTTTTGTTAGTTCACCTTGATTAAAACTTATAATTTTAAAAACATCATTAAAGGTTTCTTGAACCAATGGTATGTTAGAATTTGTTAATAGTATGGGTTTTGTGGACATTTTGATTTACAAGTTTATAAATAATATTATAATTTTGATATTATTGAAAGTATATAATGAGTTTAAAGTTTGAAAAATAATTCTAAGATATTAAAAAAATTAGACAAGAAAGTCATTGATTATGATAGGAAAGATTATAAAGATGAAACATTGTTAGATCTTTATAAAAAAATGCTTCTACCAAGAATGATAGAAGAAAAAATGATTTTATTGTTGAGACAAAATAGAATTTCAAAATGGTTTTCTGGAATTGGACAAGAAGCAATATCAGTTGGGACTTCTATTTTGATGAATAAAGATGAACATATATTACCAATGCACAGGAATCTTGGAGTATTTACAAATCGTGGTATTCCATTAAGAAAATTATTTTCACAGTGGCAAGGTAAAGAGAATGGATTTACCAAGGGGAGAGATAGGTCTTTTCATTTTGGCACAAAGGACTATAATTTAGTAGGTATGATTTCGCATCTAGGACCTCAATTAGGTGTTGCAGATGGAATTGCACTAGCTTCAAAATTAAAAAAGCAAAAAAATGTAACAATGGTATTTACTGGAGATGGTGGTACAAGCGAAGGAGATTTCCATGAAGCTATTAATGTTGCAGCAGTGTGGGATTTACCCGTTATTTTTGTTATTGAAAACAATGGTTATGGACTTTCAACTCCAAGTAGTGAGCAGTTTAAATTTAATAGTTTTACAGTAAAAGGCCCTGCCTATGGGATTGATGCTTACTCAGTTGATGGTAATAACATATTAGAAGTATATTCAAAAATTGATGAAATAACTAGAGACATAAGAAAAAATCCTAAGCCAGTTATACTTGAAGCAATGACTTTCAGAATGAGGGGGCACGAAGAGAGTTCTGGTACTAAGTACATACCTAAAAAGTTAATGCAATATTGGGAGAGAAGAGATCCAGTACAGAATTATGAATTATTCCTAAAAGAAATTAATATTATTGATGATACTATAATATCAGAAATAAGGAATGAATATTCTCAATATATTGATTCAGAAATTGATATTGTTTATTCAGAAGAAGAGATTGAGCCAAGTTTAAACAATGAACTATCTGATGTTTTTGCACCTTATTTATTCCAAAAACAAGAAGAATCAAAAATAACAAAAGAATTAAGATTAGTAGATGCAATTAGTGATGGTCTAGATGAAGCCATGAAAAAATTCCCCCAATTGATTCTGATGGGGCAAGATATAGCTGATTACGGTGGTGTATTTAAGGTTACAGAAGGGTTATTAGAAAAATATGGTAGGGATAGAGTTCGTAATACTCCTTTGTGTGAATCCGCAATAATAGGTACCGCCTTAGGTCTTTCAATTAAAGGAATGAAAGCGGTAAGCGAGATGCAATTTGCCGATTTTGTTTCAAGTGGATTTACCCAAGTAGTGAATAATTTAGCAAAAATCCATTACAGATGGGGACAAAATGCTGATGTTGTTTTAAGAATGCCAACAGGTGCCGATGTTGGTGCTGGACCTTTCCATAGCCAATCTAACGAAGGTTGGTTTTTAAAAGTTCCCGGTTTGAAAATTTTCTACCCTTCAAATCCGAAAGATGCTAAAGGCTTACTGTTATCAGCAATTGAGGATCCTAACCCTGTTTTATTTTTTGAACATAAAGCTTTATACAGGAAGATAAGTAGCACTGTTCCAGAGGGATATTATAACCTTGAACCTGGCAAAGCAATGCTTGTAAACGAAGGAAATGATGCAACAGTCATAACTTATGGTTATGGTGTTCATTGGGCAAAGGAAATTATAGATGAAAATAATTACAATGTAGATTTAATAGATCTTAGAACATTAGTTCCATTAGATAAAGATTCAATTGAAAAATCAATTAAAAAAACTGGCAAAGTTATTATACTACACGAAGACACCATTACCCTTGGAATAGGTGCAGAGATAGCTGCTTGGATTTCTCAAGACTTATTTACCTATCTAGATGCACCAGTAATTCGTACAGGTAGTTTAGATACTCCAGTACCTTTTGCTAGGAATCTAGAAAAACAGTTCCTACCAAAGGATAGATTTAAATTAGATTTAAAAAAACTATTGGATTGGTAATTAATTAAGAAAGATTGTTAAATAACGACCTTCCAAATCTATAAAATATAATCCTTTATTTACATTTTTGGGCTCTATAACTTGTCCTGTTGGAGAATAAAATATTGCATCTTTCAATCTGCTATTATTCTGCAACTCATCAATTGAAATAGATAGGACATTTTCAATTTCATTCTTATTAATAATTACATCAAAATAAACTATTTTATCACCACACTGACTTTTTAGAATACATTTATAGTCTCCTGCGTCATTTGGACTAGTTGATAGAACTTCATAATAAGGGTCATCATTATTTTTGAGTGTATCTGCTTCACCTTTTATCCAAACATAATTTGAAATGCTTCCTTCAGCCCATATTCTAAGTTTTAAAGGTTGACCCGCATCGATTATAAATGGGTTTGTTGATCTGTCATTAATTATTATTTCTGGGTAATATGAAATTCTGTTTGCATCTGAAATCGAAGAAATATCAAGTTGGTTTATTTGAAGTTTTGCAAATGTATTACCAATAGAACTTTCATCAATAATGTAATCAAAACTAATATTTTTTGAATTAGTATTTTGTTGAAGTAATATTTCTTTTTTTTCAATTTCTTTATCTTCATTATTTAAAATAACTTCTGCTTTAATTGACTCAATTGATAGTGGTAAGGTGTAATCAATTTTATAGTCTTGATAAGCAACTTCATTTTCACAAATCGTTGTATCACTATTTAGATTTGTAATTTGAAAATTTATTTGTTCAACTTCTGTGTAAGCAGTATCTGCTCCACAGTCAGCGTCGGCTATAAATCTTAATTTTCTTACATAGTCAAAATTATTTTCTTTGTATTTAAATCTTACAGTTAATAAGTTTGAGTTGATTCCAGAAAAACCCTCTACCTGATTAATATCACCAATTGATTGATCGAACTCCCATCTAAATGTATTATCTGATAGATCATCATCGTGTACATCTGCCCAGAAATTCCATATTTGTTCATCACCATCAACTCTGAAACTTCGTTTTATGTCAATAATTTGAGTACTTTGATTTATGTCAACAACTATTGGCTCAGACCAAAATTTAGAAATTAAATTATTTTGTTGGCTTTCAACCCTGCATTGATAAACTCCTTTATCCATAAATTTTGCATTATTGATAGAAAAAGCAGGGTTCGACGATTCTGATATTTCAATACCATCTTTGAACCATTTATAAATATTGCTTTCACCAGTTGCCTTTATATAAAGGAATAATTCGGAATCTAAGCAAATAGATTGGTTTGTGGATTGATCTAGAATTTGAGCATCAACTTTACTTAATAGAATTATTAGAATGAAAATTAGGTTCTTCATAATTTGATTTTTAGATTTGAAAAAATTTAAAATAACTCTTTTAAACAAAAGATGCAATTTATTCGTAATATACACTTTGTTCAATGTCAATAAAATCGGAACAATGAAACTATCATTAATAATCACACTTTTTACTATGTCATTAAATTTAACTGCAAAAGACATTGTCTTTGTTGAAGAAACTTTAGACAACGGTCTGCAAGTAATTTACCATATCGATAAAACTGCTCCTGTAGTATCTACTGTTGTTCATTACAAAGTTGGATCTAAGGATGAAGATAAAGATAAAACTGGATATGCCCACTTTTTTGAACATTTAATGTTCGAAGCAACAGACAGCATACCTAGGTCTGAAATTGCTAAATATATCAATGAGGCTGGTGGATGGTTAAATGCTCACACTTCTTTTGATGAAACCGTATACAAATTTAAAGTTCCTTCAAACGAAATTCAATTACCACTTTGGATTGAATCCCAAAGGATGAGAGGTCTTCAGGTCGAAAAGACTGGTGTGGAAACACAACGAGGTGTAGTTCTCGAAGAAAAAAATGCTAGGGTAGATAACCAACCCTATGGTACAATGCTAGAAAAAATGTTGTCGAATCTATTCATTGGTGGTGCATATTCGTGGGCAACTATTGGTGATGCTGATCATATCAGAAATGCAACAATTAAAAACTTTAAAGATTTTTATGATAATTTCTATAAACCAAAGAATGCCATATTAGTTATTTCTGGAAATTTTGAATACCAAACAACAAAAGAATATGTAGCTAAATATTTTGGTGGTATTACAAATTCCGATTTACCTGTTAGAAATAATATAGAAGTAGTACCATTTAATAAAGATTATACCGAATCAATTATAGATGATAAAGCTCCTCTTAAAGCTGTTTTCATGGGGTATCGTGGTCCTAAATTAGGCTCTGACGATTACTATTCTATGAACCTACTTGCTAATATTTTGGCTGCAGGCGAATCTTCCAGATTATATCGAAAACTTGTTGATAAAGAACAAATTGCTGTTCAGGCTTCAATGATGCCTTTATCATTAGAAGCTGATGGAGGTATTATCTTCTATGCAGTTGCAAGCGGAGATACTGAGTTAGAAATTTTGAAAGAAGAGATTGAAGAAGAAATAGAAAAAATTGCTGAGAAAGGAATATCTAACAAAGAATTAGAAAAAACTAAGAATATTACAGAGATAGATTTACTTACTTCCAACAAGGATGTTTTGGAAAAAGCTATGTCTCTTGCCAGATACAAGGCATACTATGATGACCCTGAACTAATAAATAGTGAAATTAAAAAGTACAATTCAATCACTACAGATGATATTGTTAACGTGGCAAAAAAATATTTGATTAACAAAAACAAAGTCGTATTAAATTATTTACCAAAAAAATGACCTAATGAGGCATTATCCAAATGAAAAAACTATTTATATTATTAATCTTTATTATGCTGAATCAACTAATTGCTCAAAAACCTAAACCAATATCAGGTTATAATTTTAAGTTTCCTGAATATGAAATAAAGTCTACTAATAACAATATTCAATTATTGTTAATTAAAGATGATAAACAACCTATTACAAACATTAGATTGATAATTGGTGGAGGGACTTCCGTTGAGTCTAAAACAGGTGTAGCTGATTTAACAGCAGCAATGCTTACAAAAGGTGCCGGTGAATTGTCTGCCCTGCAAATTGCTGAGAGCTTAGATGGAATTGGTGCAAGTCTTAGTATAAATGCTGCTGACGATTTTATAGTTGCTAATCTTGAGGTATTAAATAAACATCTTGATAAAGCTCTCGAAATATTTGAATTGATAATTAATAATCCAACTTTTGATAAAAGAGAATTGGAAAAAATTAAAAAACTGGCGATATCTTCAATAATTGCCGATAAAGCAAACCCTAGCTCTCTTGCTAGTAATCTTTCAAAGATAGTTATTTATGGTGAGAACCATCCTTATTCTAAATTTGCAAGGGAATCTGATATAGAGAAAATAGAAGTAGATGATTTAAAAAATTACTACAAGAAATATTTGCATGCTAGGAATATGAGTCTTGCAATTTATGGTGACTATTCTGATGAATCTATTCAGAAAATTAAGAACATCATTTCTAAGATTACAGATGATAAAGAAACAAAACCAATAATTGATGTTCCAAATCCAAAACCACTTCCTAAAGGAATTTATTTTATTGAAAGGGAAGGCTCGGTTCAATCAACAGTAAGAGTATTATTCCCTGCACCTAGTTTCAACGATTACGACTATGAAACTTTAAGCTTCAATGGTTCAATTATAGGAGCTAGTTTCACTGGAAGGCTTTTCCGTACCCTTCGAGAAAAATATTCATTTACATACTCGCCTTCAGGTGGTCTTACTAACAAAAGATTTTCAAACTATTTTTATGCTGCTGCTGATGTTAAGGAAGCAGTAACCGATTCTTCAATTGAAGTTATAAATGAACAAATATTCAACTTATATAAATCTGAAATTTCAAATGATGAATTAGAATCAATTAAAAAATATAAATCTGGTTCTTACATGATGAATTTTGAGAACTCATCATTTGTGGCTGCTATGTTACAAAACTCAGAATTTAAAGGTAAAAAAGCAAGACAAGTTGAATCGTTTTTAGATAGATTAAAAAATATTCAATCTTCGCAAGTTTCATTATCTGCTAAGAAATTTCTTAAAGAAGATCAAGTAAAAATAGTAGTGGTAGGACCTGCATCAATTAAATCTAAATTAGAAAAATTCGGCAAAGTTTACGAATACGATAAAAATATTATGGCAGATGCTGGTTATTCTAATTCAAGTCTTGATTCAGACGATCTTTTAGAAAAATATAATTCTGCAATTGGTGGTATGTCTAATCTAAAAAAAATTGAATCGTTACTTACCACAGGAAAGGGTACTGCTAATCTTCAAGGAAGAGAGATGCCAACCGAACTGTATGAATATAGAAAATCAGGTAATAAGCTTTATCAAAAGTTAGATGTAGCTGGAATGGCACAGCAAAAATGGATAAATGAAAATGATGTTTGGATTAATGCTGGTGGAATGGAGCAAAAAATGGACATTAACGATGCATTTAAGCTCGAAAGCAAAATATTTGGAGTAAGCCAATTAGAAAAATCAGATTATGCACTTAAAGTTTTAGGCGAAAAAGAAAACAAAGTAGCACTAGAGGCTGTATCGCCAAGTGGAACAAAAACTATTTATATGTTCGATTCTTCTACTTATTTACTAATAAGTTCTTCGACAAGTGAACAAACTCCACAGGGATTAATTGAAATCGAAACCAAGTACTTAGAGTATACCAAAACAGGTGAACTAACATTACCTTCAAAGGTTAAATCGACTACCCCAATGTTCTCTTACGAGTTGAATTTGGAGTACAAATTTAACACAAACGAAAAAATTGAATTTACTCCTTCCAAATAATAATTTATAATAATATCGGAGAGTTTATAATGATATAAACTTTCCTTTATATTTATTACCATTGTTAATTAATTCAATAAAATAACTTCCACTTTCAATTAAATCTAAATTTAACTCGATTACAGATTTATCAATATTTAAAGTTTCAGAAAATACATTTGTTCCCTTAATACTAGTGATGTTTATAGTGGTGAGACCTAGTATTTCGTTTGGTGTTTCTATTGTTAAAGAATTACCTTTAATCGGGTTTGGACTTATTAAAAGTTCTGCGTCATTATCATTTTGATTTTTAATACTTAGTTGCTCAAAATTAATTTTCGCTTTTGAATAAAGATCTGGGAAATCACTCTTACTATCAGCAACCATTAAAACATAAATTATTTCAATTGTTTCTTCTTTTTGCAAACTGTATGGCCCTGATGAAAATACCATTGACGCATCAGTAATATTGGATTTAGATCTAGATATTTCTCCAGATATAAGTTGCCACTGTTCATTTTTTGTAAAGCCATCATAAACGCCAGGATTCATCTCAGAGCTTCCATCATTATCAAGAGGGTAGAAGATAAACTCGCCATCAGAAATAAGTGCAGAAGCAACATAAGGTAAAGTTTGGTCATCATTGCTGTATTGTATTCCTATGTTTTCTTCTTCCCAAAATTCTGCTACATTATTTCTACCACTTTGCCCTAAGTCCCAATCAAAGAAATATCCCACAAAAAGTGAGTCTGTATCAAAATTGGAAGTATTTTTAATAATATTTTTTATAAATACAACATTAGAAAGTTCATCCGATTTAGAAATTAAATATTCCTTTGTAATTTCAACACCAGCTCTACCAATAATATTATTATCTTTAAATGAGTTTGTTGCTCTTGCGGCACCCCATAAATCTTCTGTAACAACTACAGAGTTTGGTGTAAAGTCTGAATATTGAGAGCCTTGGTTAGAAGATCTTACAACCGAAGAAATACTATTTGAAGAGGTAGAAATTATTAAACCTCCTTCAAATAACAAGTTGGATCCATCTAAGTAAGAAAAACCAATTCCCTGATTGTTAGACGGATAATCATTAAATCCTAAATTCCCACGTGAATTAATAGTTAAATCAATTTTTTGATTTCCAATATTACGATATGATTGATTTACATTAAATGGAAGAATAAATTCTCTTGAGTATCCATCGCCAGTAACATTTAATGATAGGTTGTAATTAAAATCTAATGGGAGTTCTTCTGGTAAAGTAATAACTTGAGATTCTAAAAATGACTGATTTGTTTCAAATAATCCTTTATTGATAATCTCAGATTCTAATATTTCGGATGTTTGATTATTATAAAAATTATATGAAAAATTATTAATATTGTTTAATATGTTTTTTAAACTAAAATCAATTCTTAGTTCCTCGCCCGATTCAAAAATATTATTATTATCTAGATCTGATACATTGTAGTTTGCTAGGCTTATATTCTTAGCATTTTTATTATTAATCATTTCTTCAATATCAAGAAGACCACTGCCAAGTTTTCCAACAAAATTATTTGTATTTAAATCGGAGCTGGCTGTACCAAGCATCTGTTCAATTATTTGATCTTTAGAATAATTTGGGAAAGATTGCAAGGCAAGAGCGAAAGCACCTGCAACAACTGGTGATGCCATTGAAGTACCATTCAATGATGCATAATCATTGTTGGGAATTGTATTAAAAATTCCACTTCCAGGAGCTGTAATATCTACTGTAGAATTATAATTTGAAAAACCTGATTTTGAATTTGAAGCTCCACTTGAGGCAACTGAAACAACATGGTCATAAGCAGCAGGGTAGAAGGCTATATCCGAATTATCATTTCCAGCAGCTGCAACTATAATAGAACCCAGTTCATAAGCCGTTTCAATTACCAACTCTTCCGATTGAGAAAATCCTCCACCACCCCACGAGCAATTTATAACATCTGCACCAATTATTGCAGCGTATAATATTCCTTCGTAGCCTCTGGCAACACTTCTGCTATTAGGATTATCAGATCCAATTTTCACACCAACTAATTTAGAATTTTGTGCAATGCCAACAACTCCAATTTTGTTGTTAGTTTTTGCAGCAGCTATACCAGCTACATGAGTACCATGACCATTACCAGGATAAGGATCATTATCTTCTCCAAAAGAAGAAACAAAATCCCAACCTCGATAATCATCAATATATCCATTATTATCATCATCAATATTATTACTTTCTTTTTCTTCTCCGTTCTCATCAATACCAGTTTCACCAGTATTAATCCAGATATTTTCTTTTAAATCTTCATGTAAATAATCTAGCCCAGTATCTACTATAGCAATAAGAACTTCATTTTCACTAGGTGAAAAGTTATCAAGTCCTTCAAATAATTTTATATTTTCAAGGTAATATTGTTGTTGTAGTAAAGAGTCATTTGCTTCAAAAAGTAATTCTCTTTTTGGCATTTGCTCCACAAATTCAAATGAGGGATCTGGTTTAAGTTTAGAAATTAGTATCTCGGCATTTATAGAAGAGCTGTAGCTTACTATATAGATATTTTTTAAACTATTAATATTAGCACTTCTTTCGAGTAAATTATTATAGTGAGATTTAGGGTTGAAAATAGTTCGATTATTAATAAAGAATTGTGTGTCAAAATCGGACAGAATTGATTTGTAGTTATTCTCTAAATAATTGGTTATTGCATCTAAGGTAAAATCGGATTTTGTTTTGATAATAATCTCTTTTGATTTTAAAGAGATTGAAATAATACAGATGATTAATATGATTTTTTTCATGATATGTTTTGCTTTAATATTTTTATTTACTTAATATAGACACTTATATATTACTTATAGTTACAAAAAGGGGCTAGATTTGAAACAACTACCATTGTCGGTAGCAGTAATTTCTTTTAATGAAGAACGAATCATTCACAAAATGTTGGATTCTATTTCCTCAATTGCTTCAGAAATAATTGTTGTCGATTCTGGATCAACCGATAAGACAATAGAAATAGCCAAAAAAAATGGAGCTAGAGTCTATATTGAGGAATGGAAGGGCCACGTTGCTCAAAAGAACTCTGCATTATCTAAATGTACTAATGATTGGATATTATCTTTAGATTGTGATGAAATTCCTGATTTAGATTTGCTTAATGAAATATCTGATATAATTAATAACAAAACTTTTGGGGCTTACCAATTAAATAGGGCAACTTTCTATTTAGGGAAAATGTTGAAATATGCCTGGCAACCTGATTGGAATCTTAGGTTAGTTCATAAAAGTACTGAACCAATTTGGAAAGGAAAGGATCCTCACGATAAACTGTATTGTAATGTTAAATCAAAAAAAATTAATGGAAAATTAATCCACCATTCTTATACTGGAATATATCATCATTATTCTAAGCTAGTGCGATATGCTCAAATTTCTGCTGAATCATACCACTCTGAAGGTAAATTATTTAAAATATCAAACTTAATCGTTAATCCTTTGAGTGCATTTATCAGGCAGTATATATTAAGAAATGCTTGGAAAGATGGTATTCATGGCTTCTTAGTTGCAACTTCCACAATGATTTCAACTTTCTTGAAATACTCCTTTCTATGGGAAATTCAGAGCATATCCAAAAAAAATCAAGAAAAATAATAAAGATTGAAAAAAATATTTGCTAATTAAAAAAACTTCCTTATTTTTGTGCTCTGTTTTGACGCCACTTTAGCTCAGCTGGCTAGAGCAGCTGATTTGTAATCAGCAGGTCGTTGGTTCGAGTCCGACAAGTGGCTCTCAAAAAATAAGCTTCTCAATTTATTGAGAAGCTTTTTTTTATTAAATTTACTTGTTTTTAATCTACTTTAGAAATTTGTAAGCAGCAATTATTAATTTATTGTGGATAGAGTGAAGAAGGAGAGGTAAAATGCCAACATTGTTGTTTTTTGCAACTTGGTATTCTTCTTTAAATTGCTTTTCAAATTGATCACCACCTTTTGATTCGCCATGAATCCTAAAAACTGATAAGGCATCTTTAACTATTAATGGATCATATTTTTGAATGATTCTAATCCAGTATTCATAATCCATTGTATAATTAAGATCTTCATTAATTAGTCCAATTTCATCAATTATGTCCTTTCTCCAAAAAGTAGAAGGTTGGTTAACATAATTTGCTATTGATAATGTCAATTTTTTTGGTAAAAGTTTGAGCAAGTTTTTATACTTTTTTACGAAATTCTGAATTTCATTTCCATTGGCATCGATAATAATATAATCACCTGTTAACCATTTTGAGTTAGGATTATCTTCAAATTTGGCAGCTACCTTTTTTAATGTATCTTTTGGGAAATAATCATCAGAATTTAGCCAGCAAACAATATCGCCAGTAGCAAGTTCAAACCCTTTATTAATTGCATGGGATTGACCACGATCTTTTTCAGATTTCCAAATTATTTTGTTAGGATTATCTTTGTCATATTTTTTAATAATTTCTAAAGTGTTGTCGGTCGAGCCACCATCCATAATGATATATTCGAGATTATCCCAATTTTGATTTAAAACAGATTCGATTGTTTCAGAAATAAAATTACCTTGATTATAGGAAGGTGTTATTACACTTATTTTCATCTGAAAAGCCTTTCTATTTCATTAATTGCTTCAGGTTCGGCAACTACGATTACTTTGTCTCCAGGCTCTATTTGTGTGTCGCCTTTTGGTACTTCTAATTTATCGCCACCTTTTAGAATTGCTCCAACAATAGTTTTTTTGGGGAATTTAATTTTGCTTAACTGCCTTTTACATACTCGAGTTCCCTCATTTGCGATAAATTCTATTACTTCGGCATCTACTCCAGGAATTTCGGCAAATAAGGCTACTTGTTTTCTTCTTATGAATTTTTGAATTGAATTAACCGTCATTTGCTGTTTAGAGATCACAGAATCAAGACCTATAGTTGGTGTTAGTGGAATGTATTCACTTTTTGCAATTAATGTAATTGTTCTTGGTACTTCTAAATGTTTAGCTACTAGGCTTGTAATAATATTTGTTTCATCATCACCAGTTATAGATACAAAGGCGTCCATATCCATAAGCCCTTCAAAATTTAATAAATCAAGGTCTGAACCATCACCGAGTATTATTAATGGCTGTCTATATTTTTCAGAAATGACAGCTGCTTTTTTCTCAGATTTTTCAATTATTTTTAATTTGATTGATTTATCAATTTCTTCACAAATAAATCTGGAAATCATCCCTCCACCAATTATCATCACATTATCTATCGATGAATCTTTTTTTCCAAGAATTTGTAGAGATTTTTCAATGTCTTCATCTTTACTGATAAGGAAAATTTGATCTCCTGCAAGAAGTATATCAGAACCACTTGGTATAATGGTGTATTGGTTCCTTTTGATTGCAACTAGTGTAAAAGGTAACCTTCCAAATTTTTTAGAAAGCTCATGCAGGGGAATATTTAATACTTGCGAGTCTCTTTCAATTCTAATTCCAAGTAATTTAATTTTACCATCTTCAAATTCAATTACATCTGTAGCATTAGTCTGTCGAATTAATCTTAATATAGCTTCCGCCGCTTCTTTTTCAGGATGAATAAAGTAATCAACTCCAAGATCTTTTTTGTTCAAAATAAAATCTTTTTCTAAAAATTGAGGATTTCTAACTCTAGCAATTGTACTTTCTACATTAAGTTTTTTAGCAACTTGACATACAAATAAATTAACTTCATCAGAGTTTGATAAAGAAGCTACTATATCTGCGGATTCAATTCCAGCAAACAATAATGTCTTGTAATCAGTTGCCGAACCCTCTATTACTATTGCATCAAGATGTTCTTTTGCATATTCTGATTTAACATGATCTTGTTCTACTATAGTAATACTATGTTTTTGTATTGACAATCTTTTAGCTAATTGAGAGCCAATATTTCCTGCACCTATTATAAGGATATTCATAAAAAATAATTTTTTTATTAAGAAATCTTTACATAATTTGAAGTTCAAAGTTAATCAATAATAAATTAAAATTGCCTCTGATCCATATCTACTAAATTTTTTATTTTTTTAAAAAGTTCTAAAGAACATTACAAACACTTATTTGTAATTTTGTTCAAATTCACATATATTGTAAACTTAATTAATTTGCTTGGACAAGAATTGTCCGAAATATTTTTGTAAATTAATATGAAATAACGAGGATATTTATGTCAGGTTCTGCCGGAAAGGTATATTTCGTATTGTATTTAGCAGTAGTATTAGAACTGCTGATAATCATTGTTGAGCGTGATGAGGCCGAAGAGCATCTACATCAGAAGCAAAAAGAAACAATGAAAATTGTTAAAAGTATTTTATCCCAACTTCAAGCTGGTGCTGGTACTGAAGGTATTACTACAAAACCTCAAGATGAGGTTAGTGTACCAAGTGCCGAGCTTAAAGCTACGGGTATGATCAAAGACTTAATTGGTGCTGATATCAAATCGGACCGAAGGTATCTAATAGCAGTTGGTGTAACTGATGTTTCTGGTGTTTTAGACAGAATGGAAGCTGAAACAGATAAGGAATACATCGAGCGATTAGAAAAAAATGTAAAACTTGCTAATGTTGAAAATATTCAATACGAAATATTTTACAATCCAAGCGATGAGCAGGGAATATCACCTCCTTTCCCTAATGATTCTATACTTAATGAATTTATGGCTCAGAATAAAATCACAAATATGAACGAAATGCCAATCGGCACTAAAATTTTGGATACTGGCTGGGAACTTAAAGGTGTTCGTGACTTGTATCTAGATCACGAAGCAATGAATAAGAGGGTAGAAGAGCATGTAAAGAATGGAACAGTAGGACGTAAAACTGTTGAGCCAATTTACAAAGCTGTTTCTATCGGTCAAGATTTTAAACCTAGTGATGTAAACGATGAAAATATTTTCTTTTATGCAAAAGATTCGGTTGATGTTGATGACGTTGATGCTGACCTAACACAATCTGATGAGAATAAAAGCAACAAATTATTTGTTGTTAATTTTGAACCTCCTGCTACTGAAGGATGGTTTAAGCTTAGATATGATGCAAAAACAAATAAAATTCTTGGTATCAAGGGTGGCCAAAATGAATCGGTTGAAGACGAATCTACCGTGAATATTGGTACAGTTCAACTTAAGATTGGAGAACTTAAAAAAGTAAAAAAACAACTTGAAAAAGAAGTAAATGCTGATATTATTAAAATGGTAAAAGAAAGACGTGGTGCTTTCGTTTTTGCTGAACCAGCAACACACGATTCTTTCATTGCTGCTGTAAACAAAGAGATAGCTGAACTTGAAGTTAGTGGAGATATTAAAGCACTTGATAAAATTGGAAATGTTCAATTATACGGCTATATAGTAACTCTGCTAAGTCCTGGGATGTCCAAAAACTTTGAACAGAATCAGAATACAATCGAATTTGATGTTAGGGTAAATGTATTAGATCCTCCTCCAAGTAAACCAATTATTGAAGCAAGTAATAATGTTTATGCTTTTGCGGGTCAGCCAGCTAACTTTAGATTCCAAATTGCTCCTTGGAGAACAGGAATGAATGTGGTAAAAGGTAATGTATATTCTAAAGAATCTGGAGGGGCAGGTCAGCCACTCGCAACTATAGTAATGCGTCCTGTAAGCGAAACAACTCCTGCTGAAGGTCAATCAAGAGATTATTATGGTACGGTAAGTCAGGCTTTATCTTCGGGAGAAGGTGTACCAAAAGAATATATAGTTAAATTAGAACATAATATTGTTCCTAATAGATCTGAAAAGAATGTTGATCTAACAGTTTTCCCTAGTGTAATCGAAGAAGATGTTTCAAGGCTGAAAAATCAGTTTGCTGCACTAGCTAATTATGGACAGCAGATGTTCTTTGAATATACTCCACCATCTGGTCAGAAGATTGCAGCCGATCAATTCGCTATTTACTTTAAAACAGATGCTGATGCTCAAGGTAAAAGAATTGTTGGCTTAAATGCTGGTAGAGAAGATAAATTGAACTTTTCTGCTTCCGCTAATGATGCAATTCTTGAAATAGTATGGGTAGATCCTATTAGCAAAAAGGAAATTCCAATTTTCCCTGAAACTTCGGTTAGTATCAAACAAAGACAACCAGGTTTGTCAACAAATTTTGCTACTGATAATATAGCTGGAGAGGATCAATTACTAGTTAGAATTCAAAATATTAAAATTGATGCTCCTACTTATGATCCAAACGATTCTGAAAAGAAATCTAATGTTAATTTTAGAATTGTTGATACAGACGCTAAAGTTAAAGGCTATACAATTGTTGGAACACCAAAATCAACTGTAAATGATGATAACACAGTTCAAATTAATTTTGGAATGACAGGTGAACCTGATGATGAAGGTAAGGTAAGAGGGGAGATTTCAATAAAAATGGAAGCTACTTCCATTAATCCTGAAAATGGTAAAGTATCGGAACCAACTTTCAAAACGTACAAAATTAGAGTTAACAAAAAAATGGACACTGGCGGAAATACGCGTGGTGGTAGAAGAAGAAGATAATTAAGGGTATTTAAAAAAATGATGAAAAAATTATTAATATTAATAGCAGTAGTATCTTCTGTGGGTTTATTTGCCCAAACAGGATCTACAGACGATGTAGAGAAAACTCTACAAAAATTTAAAAATTATCGTTTCGGTAATGTTTATATCTACAAGGTTAGAGACGCATCAACAATCGGCGAAATAATAAAAGCAAATGATCCTTCAAATCAAAATCAAGCGAGTTCCGAAGATTTTGAGGCTGCAAAGTCAAAGTATGATCCAGGTGCAATTAGAATCGTTGAACAAGGCGTTGGGTCTGAAAAATTAAAATCTGATATAACGAACGATTTACTTGCTCAAGGTTACGATGTTATACCAGAAGATGATATGAATATTATTTATCAATACTATTTAGCTCAAATTATTGGTGGAACTGATGATAAAATAACAACAGCTTTTATCATAACACTTCCTCCTTCAGAGCCTGGTAGATACCCAGAAGAAATAATTGGAATGGTAGTAAAGCAAACTTCATTTGATGAACAAACTGATGATCTTATTGAAAACCTTGAAGAAGTAACAGTTGACGAAGCTTTTTCATACAGAGAGATGAAATTAACAGAAATCGATACAAGTAAAGTTAAGCTTGGTGCTTCAATTACTAACTTGTACGAACTTGCTGAAGTGTATTTCCAACAGGATAACGTACAAAATAAAACATTAGAAGCAAGAGCCCTAGGCGATCCAAATATTATTTGGTTAGACCAAGAAAAGGGAGTTTCTGAACCTCTAATTAGTTACAACGCTCCTTACTATGTGAGCGACTATGACATTCAATTATTCAAAAGAATATCGAATGGAGAGCCAGAAAGTTATTACAAAAAAAATATGGAAGTATTTGTAGGTCCAGATAAAATTAGCTGGAAAAAATATCCAAAGGCTTATTTGTATAATAGAAAAGGTGAAATAGAATTAGATTCACTTGGCAATCCAATGTTAGATGAATTTGTTCCTACAAATGAAGACTTGCCAGAAATTGGTGTTGAATTAAAATATGGAGTTGAATCTATTAATGTACCATCATTTAGTTCTGAAAGATTAAGCTTAAACTTAATTTGGAAATCATTGAAATTTGGTTTAATACTTCCAACTGGTGGTTGGTCAAGTATTTCTGAAGATATATATAATCAACAAAGAAACCTTACTTATGGTGGATTTGGATTCAATTTTTCTGCTGACTTTGATGTACCAGTAATAAATAGAAGTGATGTATTTCATATTGATGGTGCTTATGTTTCATCTGATGCAGAGCCTGCTGATTTTTTAGGTACTGATTACGATAATAACATTGACTCTTGGACTTCAGGAAATATCAATGATTTTCAGTTTAATCAGTTTATGACTAATCCTGGAAACCAGTCATACTTCATTAGAGCCAATGCAGCTGCGCACTACACATTTGGAATGAGCATAGATAAAGATAATCTTTTAAGATTTAGTCTTGGTGGTGCCTATTATAACGTAGAAAATTGGTCTTACAGCACAAGTGTCTTGGAAGATGGTGTAACTAGAAAAGAAATATTTGGACAAAATGGTGATGAAAGTATTGGTGGTATATCAATAAAAATGGACTTCATGTCATCTGCTGGCGATTTACCTTGGGGTGCTTCATTACAATACTTCAACGAGTCGTTTTATTCAAACATATTCGCTCAGTTTGCTATTATTGATAACACACTTTTTGCTAAGATTAATGCAGTTGGTAGATTCGATATAAAATCAGAAAGAGACCCTTGGGAATCTACTGGCTTTTTCCAACCAATGTTTAATTTAATTTACATCTTTTAATATTGACAAAATAGGTAAATAAAAAAATGAAATTTTTAAAAATAATAATATTCGCAGTTATCTTATCTTCGTCATTATTTGCAAATGAAAGATATTTAGATTCATTAACTGACATAAATGGTGATTTGAAAAAATATTTTCCAAGATGGAAAATAACAGAACCTGATTTACAGTTTCAGATTTATCAATCATTTCTTCAACTAGGTTACAACAAAGATTCATTAGATAAGCAAAATATAATTATTCTTGCTGCTCCTAAAAATCCTTTTGATGGTAAAGAGTTTGATATACTTTTACTTTCTTGTGGTGTAGAGTCAATGAATTCTCAAATTTTAGACAGAGAATTACCAACGGTTGCAAATGTGTTATCTGGAAAAAAAGCATACAGAGAAGCTACATTTATAGCAGGTTCACATCAACGTGGAGATAGAGATTATTCATACCAAGATATTCCTGTTCAAGTTCCTGTAGAAGAAGATCAGGGCGTTATAATGGTTGATTACCTTAACAGACCAAAAGGTGTAAACCAAGCAATGGTTTTATCGTTATATGAGCAATCTTTGAAAATTGGTAATACTGGTTTTTGGTTGTCATCTCAAATTGGAAATGATCGTGTCGGGTTACCTTTTTGGTTAGCAGGCGAATCAAGTATTCAAATGAAATATGACTTGTACCTAAACAATGATCCAAATACATCAGTAAGAAATCCTGAATTATTAAAAATTGCATTAGGTGGAACTTATAGATTGAATACAGGAATTAATAATTCTGGATTACTTGAAATTATTCCTGAAAGACAACTAAATTCACATCCATCTGGAAAAATTAATTTTGGTTTAGAGTATAACTTCCCTTTTCATCCTCAAGCGGGTATTAGTTTGAATTATTCAACTCCTTTACAGAAGATTCAAACTGAAACTATTGATGCAGATGATTTTTATTTACATGGTGGTGCTAGTGCATCAGATGATGTAGCAAATGGAGATCTACCTGGTTTTGATAGATTTGCTAATGACGAAAGAGAAGGTAATCTCGCTACAAATAATCAGTTTAGAATAGCTCCTGTACTTGAGACAACAGGTCAATTAACTGCCTTTTACAATTTATGGATTGATGAAAATAAAGCCGAAAATTTCTTTAGATTAGAGCTTGGTGTTAGCTATTCAGAAATCAGAGAATATTTATTCTACACTCAGAAATTTACTAACGAAGAAGGTGAAGAAATAGGTGCACCACTTCAACAAATTACTCAGTTAAACACTTCAGGTGTTGGCCTTGTTCATCCAGACGAATTAGCTGATTGGATTTTTGCAAAAATTGAGTACAGAAACCAAGCAGTTTATCCATTTAGTGTAAGTGCTCAATATTCAAATCAAATACTATTGACAAGAGCATTTGTTAAATTATTTGGTAATTGGTTGTTTTTAGAAGCGAAATATGCTAAGCCACTTAGAGATCCGTTACCTTATGAATTGGATAACTTCTTTATGATATCACCTGTGTTAAGAATCACAATCTAAAAATATTATATTAATCGGGTATAAATGCATAATTTTGCATTGTACCCGATAATTAATCTTTAATTCTAATGCTAACAAGAAATATTACGTACATTCTACTATTATTATTCATTTTTGGCTTAGATGCTAAAGAAGAATCAAAAAAACTTTCTGTTCAAGATTCTATACTTCAAGCAAAAAAATTACTTGAAGAAGCTAAGGTAAGATCTTCGCAGAAATCAATAAGAATGACAATTAGAAATGTAGACATTTCTACCTACCCAGAGATAAAATTAATTGTTGAAGCATATAACATTTATGGAGAACCATTAGATACTCTTCTAAAGGAAGATATTTCAGTTCTTGAAAATGGATCCTCAAAATCGATAATTTCTGTAGAAAAAATATCAATTAAAGATAGAATTCCTGTAGATTTTTGCTTTGTAGTTGATCAAACTGGTTCCATGCAACCTTACATTGATGCAATGGAACAAAGAATAATTAACTTTACAAATACCCTACACAACCGTGGTATTGACTATACATTAAGTCTTGTTTTATTTTCTGATAAATTAGAAAATTTCTATCAACCTACTGGATCAGTTGGTGAGTTTTTAGGTTGGCTTCGTGATGTAAAAGCTAGAGGTGGTAATGACATTAAAGAAAATTGTTTGGCAGCTATCAAGCTGGGTACTAATAAGATTAAATATAGACCATCGGCAAACAAAGTATTAGTGATCATTACAGATGCACCATATCATCAAGCAGGAGAAAATGGAGCTGGTAAAACCGATCAAACTACCGAATCAATTATAAAGCTGATGAATGAAAATGAAATACGTGCCTTTTGTATTACATCTCCTAAGTTGGGAGATTACGAATTGATTGCAAATAAGACTCGTGGTAACAATTATGATATGGATTATCCTTTTTCATCAATATTAGATAACTTTTCTAATCAATTGACTAATCTATATGCTATAAAATATAAAACTTTAAAGCCAGCAATTCCAGATTCTATTGATATTGGAATAGTAGATGCAAAGAAACAAATAATAACCCAGAAAACAATTCCAATTGTTGAACTTGGAAGAAAACTTATTATCGAAAATATGTTGTTTGGGACTGGTAAAAGTAGATTACCTAAATCTGTAAAAGAGCTAAATGTATTAAATGAGTTTATGGCTAATAGAGAAAATGTAGTAATTTTAATAGAAGGTCATACTGATAATGTTGGGTCTTATGCTACAAATGATAGACTATCGCTAAAAAGAGCAAATGCAGTAAAAAAATATTTGATTAACAAAGGAATATCTCCTCTTAGAATAAAAACAAAGGGCTACGGCGAAAGAAGACCAATTGCTTCGAATAATTCAGATTGGGGTAAAAAACTCAATAGAAGAACTGAAATTATTATAATTGCGAAATAGCTTTCAACTCTGTCATTGTGAATAGGGGGTGTAAAGTAACTCCAATTTCAGTAAGTTTTTCTTTTCCACCTGCTTCTCTATCAATTACACAAACAGCATCTGTGATGATAGCTCCTTGCTTTCTCAAATCATTTGTACTTAATATAATTTGCCCACCGCTGGTTACAACATCTTCAACTATTAATAACTTCTTACCATCAATATTTGGACCTTCTGCTAGCTTTGCTGTTCCATATTCCTTAGCTTTTTTTCTTACAAAGCATTGGATTTTGTCTACTTTTAAAGCAAGTGCAGTTGATATTGGTATTCCACCCATTTCGAGTGGTGCTAGGATATCATAATCTAGTTTTGATACTATTTCTGTAATATGAATAGCAATGTTATTCAGCAATTGAGGGATTGATTCAAATTGATATTTATCAAAGTACTCGTTACTCACAACACCAGATCTTAATTTAAATTCTCCAGTTATGTGTGCCGAATTAAATATTTCAAGGCAAAGTTGGTCTCTATTCATACTAATCATCTTTTAATTCCCAATAAAGTTCTGTTCTAAGCTCTTTCACCCAATCATTCATTAAGCGTCGTTGCTTATAATTTTTAGCGTAATTCTCTATAATTGTGTAATCTCTTTCTAAATTTATTTTATGTGAGGGCAAAAATTCTAATACCTTAATAATAGATAAAGATTTTTTTCCATCTCCTAATTGATAACTCAATGGATCAGAAATTGTATTTTCTTGTAAATTAGCAACTTCGGTTCTGTAACTTGGAGGCATTTCTTCGATAGTAAGTTCACCTATAATTCCTTCAAATCCCTTGGTTGATTCATCTTCTGAGTAACGCAAAGCCATTTTGCCAAAATCAGCACCATTAATTATAGAATCTTTTAAAGCAATTAAAAATTCTTTAGTTTTAATAGTGTTATCAGAACTTTCTCCAATTTTGATTAGTATATGTCTAGTGTTGATCGAGTTTTCTTTTTTAGTTATAGTCTGAATCAAATGATATCCAAATGGGGTTTCGACTGGCAAAGAAGTTTCCCCTAGTTGAAGTGCAAATGCAGCATTTTCAAACTCTGGAAATAATCTACCTTTATCAAACCACCCTAAACCGCCTCCATCAGCAGCTGTATTAGGGTCTTCACTATTATTTAATGCCAATTCTTCAAAAGCTTTACCTTCAAGGAGGGAGTCTCTAATTGCCATAGCTTTTTTATAGGCCATATTCTTCTGATCTGTGTTTGCCTTTATTTTTCTAACAATATGAGCTATCTTATATCTATCACCAATTACATCAAGAGAATCTTTATAATCTTCGTAAAATGTTGTGACTTCTGATTTTGTAATTGAAATTACACCAAATTTAGTTTGTTGTAATTTCATAGCCATTAATTGATTTCTGATTTGATCTTCGTATTCGAATTTAACTTCGGTTAAAGACTTTTTGAAAACCGCCTCGATTCTTTGAACTGAACCATAATTGGCTTTCCACTGTTCAACGAGTTGATTCCATCTAGCTTCAACTTCTGCGTCCAAAACTGTAACAGAATCTTCTTGTGCTCTTACTACTATTAATTTTTCATCAATTAAAGAATTTAATATCTGATCTCTAACTTTAGAATCATAAAAATCTATGCCCTGATTCATTTCTAGCATTCTTATCATTTGGGCATCAATTTCACTTTTCATGATTTTCTCTGTTCCAACAACAGCTAAAATCCTATCTAAAGATTCACCCTCTTTTAATTGTGCTAAAAGATGAGAAGTAATTAATAAAAATAAAATTAATAGTTTCATAATTATCTTATTTATTTAATATATTTTTTATTGATTTATCATAAATTTTAACAGGGTGATTTGTCCTTACTCTTTTAAGCCACTTATCTCTTAAGTTTGCTTGAACAATATCCTGTACATTAGGAGTAATAAATGGTTTTGCTTCCTCAAAAGTCATTAATCTTGGCTTTTCAATATCATAAATTTTGATTAATGATAGTCCATATTTATTTTTATAAGGTCCTATTATTTTTCCTTTTTTAGCCTCATCAATTGGGATAATATTTGCTGTTTCATCTTTGTTCTTTTCAATCCAGCCAAGTTTCCCACTTTTTTCTCTGAAGCCTTCTCTTTGAGTTTTCATTTCAGCAATTGTTTCAAAATCAGCACTTCCAGAATTTACTTCTTTTTGAATTTCTTTCATTGAAGCTTCATTTAATCTAAAAATCTCACAAACATCAAATTTATAATTAGTCATATAATTATTTTTTGTGCTATCCCAGTAGGTTTTAGCTATCTGTTCATCAAACTTTCTTTTAGACCAAACTTCTTCATCTTCGGCTTTAAATAAAATTATACCATCTCTAAACTCATTTAACAATAACTTGTAATTAGGGTATTTTGATTCTAGATTAGTGGTAGCAAGATTAAACAATTCATTATCAATAATTTTTCTAGATGCTAAGTTGATTCCTTCATCATTTAACGAATAGCCCCTAAGCTCTTTTCTGTTTATACATTCTTTTATAAAAGTACCTAGATTGTATGACTTTCCATTAAACTTGAATAATTCCAAACTTTTAGTAGATGTTTTTACATTATCAGCCCAATTTTCTCCGATTGTTGTTTTATTGGTATCTAATTCCATTTGGAATTGTTCTACTACTTTCGGATTTAATTTGAAACCAAATTTCTTTGCAACAGAATCCATAAAGGTAATTTTATCTTTTTTATAAAATACTTTTTTATACACTTCCTTTGCAGCTTCATACTCTGAATCTTTATCAATTTCCTTAACAACATTAACCTTTAAAATATGAACGCCCATATACGTTACAACAATTTTTGGGACATCACCTTTTTTCATTGTATAAAGCTTTTCGGATATAGATGGTTCTAGGGGAGCACCTGTTCCTAAAAATCCAGTAGAACGGCTATATAATTTTCCAAAACGACCACCATTTTCATTAGTGGTATTATCTTTTGAAAGCTCACGTGCAAGCCTTTCAAAATCCTCGCCATTGTTTATTAATGCTAAAACAGAATCTGCCTGTTTGATAAATTTTAGACTATCAGATTTATTAGACATTTGAGACATTTGCCCAAGTAATATATGAGAAGCATCAATTAATTTTCTTGGTTTTCTTTCTAATAATTTAACAATAAAACATCCATAAGAAGTTTCAATTACTTCGGTATTAATTTCACCTGGCTTCAAGTTAAAAAATACATCTTCTAAAGGTTTCTGAATAGATCCTCCAGTAACCCAATTATTAACAACTCCACCTTCTTGTGCAGTTTTACCATCTTCGGAAAATTTCATTGCTGCATCAGAAAAGCTCATTCCAGAGTTAATCGAATCTAAAGCTTTTTGAGCTTTTTGTCTTTTTTCGATTTTATGACCTTCTTCTGCATTATCGAAAGGAATAATAATAAACGCAAACTTGTATTCTGATTTTCTTCTTGAGATTATTTCATTTATTTTGGGGTTCATTAATTCGTTTTCAAAATAAAATGATTCTGCAAGGAGCCTCCTATTTGATTCAATTTCTGATTGAATACTAGAATCTTTTAAATAGCCTTTATCAATGGCGTCCTGTACTTTTAATCTATAATCAGTATATAAATTGATAAAGCTTAGAGCGCTATCTAGGCTTAATTCTCTAAATCTTTTTGCATCATTTTGCAAGTTTTTTTCATAGGCTTTTTCAAGCTGGCTGAAAGTAATTTTTTCATTACCGACCTCAGCCACAATTTCATCAGAAAATGTAGCTAAAGAAAATAGTATTATTGCACTAAGAAATTTTATCATATTTTAAATTCTCCAAAAAAATTAAAACTAACTAATTTTGACTGTCAATTAATTCTAATCCATATTTCCAAATATTACCGGCACCCATTGTAATAAAAATGTCACCTTCTTTTAAATGTTCCTTTACGATTGGAATAATATTTTCGTTTTTATTTATATAATTAACATTTTTATATCCGTAAGATACTGCTTCATCTGCAATTAATTTTCCAGAGATACCCTCGATTGGTTGTTCTCTAGCTGGATAGATATCAGTTACAAAAAGCAGATCAGCATTATCAAAAGATTTAGCAAAATCTTTATATTGATCTCTTGTCCTTGTAAAAGTATGTGGCTGAAATAGGCAAACTATTCTATTATTAAATGCTTTTCTAGCACCTTCCAAACAAGCTTTTACCTCAGATGGATGGTGTGCATAGTCATCAATAATTTTGATACCTTTGTATTCACCTTTAATTTCAAATCTTCTAAATACACCTGAAAATTTTGATAAAGCATTTTTAATTATGTCAAATTCTATACCTAGGTTCCTAGCAACAGTTAGAGCACCAAGTGCATTCTTCAAATTGTATTCACCTGGAATACGTATATGAATGCCTCCAAGTTTCTTTCCATCTTCATAAACATCGCAATAAGATTCACCATTCTCGTACTTAGCTTTATCAGCTCTTATATCGCAGTTTCTATTAAACCCAAATGTTTTAATTTGTTTATTAATAGAAGGTAAAATATTCTTAACCCCATCATCATCCAATCCTAAAGCACATAGTCCATAGAAGGGAGTTTTATTAGCAAATTCTGTAAAAGTTGCTTCAATATCTTCTAGGTCTCTATAAATATCTAAATGTTCAGCTTCGACGTTGTTTATTATAGAAATAGTAGGAAAAAGTTGCAAAAAAGATCTATCAAATTCATCAGCTTCAACAACAGTCCATTCACCATTTCCAAGTCTTGCGTTGGTACCTCCAAAATCTTTCAACCTGCCGCCAACAATAACAGTAGGATCTAAACCGGCTTCAATAAGAATAAGCCCTAACATAGATGTAGTTGTTGTTTTACCGTGTGTTCCAGCAACTCCGATGCTATAATTTAATCTAGATACTTCAGCAAGCATCTCAGCTCTTCTAATAACAGGAATGTTGTTTTTCTTGGCTTGAATTATTTCAGGATTCTCATTTATATTAACAGCTGATGAGTAGACAATGACTTCCGCACCATTTATGTTAGAGGCACTATGACCTATAAAAATATCAATACCTTTATTTTTTAAATAGTCAGTATTTTGTGATGGATTGAGATCCGAGCCAGATACAGTAAACCCTTTTTCTAATAGAATTTCAGCTATTCCTGACATTCCAATGCCACCAATTCCAACAAAATGTAAATGTTTAACAGATCTGAACATATTTAAATTATTTCGATTAAAAAAGTCTGCAAATTTAAGAAAAATATATTGCATTAAAGAGTCTAATAAAAAACATTATTGGCTCAATTAATATAAAGCAATCAACGCTTAATCAACTAAAAAATAATATTTTTTATAAGCTGAAAATATATAATGTTAAAATAAAAAAAGCTACCAAAATAGGTAGCTTTTCAAATTGTAATTTTTAAAAGATTTTCAATTCAAAGCAATTTTTTTTGCT